>NZ_JBEXUP010000041.1:0-63112 GCF_040614375.1 Nonomuraea sp. NPDC005983 | reverse complement strand
GGCGGCCGTGACCGCGCTGCCCGTGCCGCTGGCCGACCCGGAGGACCCGGCGGCCGGCGCGCTGGCGGGTCTGGTCGGACGCAGGCCGCAGCAGCTCGTCACGGAGGTGGCGGCGATGCCGCGGACCCCCGAGACCCGGCTGACCCTGGCCAGGCTGCTCGCCGAGCAGGCCTCGCCCGACGCGGCCGACGCCCTCGACGAGGCCGACGCGGCGCTGCCCGGCGACTGGCGGGTCACCTGGTACCGCGGGGTGCACGCGCTGGCCTGCGGGGACGTGGACACGGCGGTGCCGCTGTTCGACGCGTCCTTCTCGCTGCTGCCCGGCGAGTGCGCGCCCAAGCTGGCCCTGGCCTTCGCCCTGGAGTGCGCCGGCCAGGACGCGACCGGCTGGTACGAGAGCGTGTGGCGCACCGACCACTCCTACGTCAGCGCCGCGTTCGGGCTGGCCAGGGCGGGCCGTATGGGGGTGCTGGACGAGGTGCCGACCTCGTCCAGCCACCGGTTGGCCGCCCAGCAGGCGATGGTGGCCGCCGTCGCCAGGCAGTCGCAGCTCCAGACGCTCACGCACGGCGAGCTGACGGCCTCCGCCGACCGGCTCGCGGACCTGACCGACCTCGACGCGCGCCGCCGCGAGCACCTGACCGCGGAGCTGCTGGAGACCGCCCTGAGCTGGCTGGAGGAGCACGGTAGCGCGCCCCCGGACCTCGATCTGGCCGGAGCCGAGTTCACCGAGCGGGGAGTGCGCAAGCGGCTCGAGACGCTCTTCCGCAGGCTCGCCGTCGCCGCCGACACCCGGCAGGAGCGCCACGCCCTGGTCGACCAGGCCAACGCCGTCCGCCCCAGGACGTGGCTGTGAACTGCCCCGTCTGCCAGGCGCCCGTCCTGTTCGGAGACTTCTTCTGCGAGGCGTGCGGGCACTCGCTCAGCTCCCCCACCTGCGCGTCCTGCGGAGCGGCGGCCGTGGACGCCGAGGGCTACTGCGAGCACTGCGGCCTGCGCCAGCCCACCGGCAGAGACCACGCCGAGCTGGAACTGGACGGCGGCGCGGCCGGGGTCACCGACAGGGGCCTGCGCCGCGTCCGCAACGAGGACGCGATGGCGCTGCTGTCCACCGCGGCGGGCACAGTGGCGGGCACGGTGGCGGGCACGGTGACAAGCACAGCGGCGGGCACGGTGACAAGCACGGTGGCCGTGGTCTGCGACGGCGTCGGCAGCTCGCCGCGCGCCGACGAGGCCGCGTCCGTGGCGACGGAGACCGCGTCCTCCGCCCTGGCGCGCGGCGCGACCTCGGAGGAGGCGTTCGAGCTGGCCCGCCAGGCGGTCGCCAAGCTGGCCACCTCCGTCGAGGACTCCCCCGCCTGCACGTACGTCTCGGCCGTGGTCGAGCAGGGGCGGATCACGCTCGGCTGGGCGGGCGACAGCCGCGCCTACTGGCTGCCCGACGGCGTGCTGCTCACCGAGGACGACGCCGCCCCGACCGGCGAGATCACGTCCTGGCTCGGCGCCGACGCGGGCGACGTCAGGCCGCGGGTCCGCGTCATCACCCCGCAGGCGCCCGGCCACCTGCTCGTGTGCAGCGACGGCCTCTGGCGCTACCTGGACGGCTACACCTTCCCCCGGTCCGGGACCCCCCTCGACATGGCCCGCGAGATGCTGCGCCACGCGCTCGACTCGGGCGGCCACGACAACGTGACCATCGTCCTGATTCCTCTTGGAGGCACACATGGGTGACCAGCCCACCTTCACCTTGCACATCGACCAGAACAAGTACCTGCCGCTGGACGGCCGCGAGGTGCACGCCATCCTCACGATCACGTCCACCGGGACGGTCACCGGGGCCGCCGCGCCCAGCTCGCAGGCCGCCGAGGTGATCATCATCGACACGTCCGGCTCGATGAGCGGTTCCAAGATCCGCGACGCGAGGCAGGCCGCCGCCACCGCCGTCCAGACGTTGCGCGACGGCGTGAACTTCGCGGTCATCGCCGGGACCGAAACCGCCAAGGTGATCTACCCGCGCGGCGACCAGCTCATCCAGGCCTCGCCCGCCACCCGCTCGGAGGCCCAGCAGGCCATCAAGCGGCTCAGTGCCGGAGGCGGCACCGCGATCGGCCGGTGGCTGCAGCTCGCGAGCCGCCTGCTCTCGGCGCACCCCCAGGCGATCAGGCACGCCATCCTGATGACCGACGGGCAGAACGGCGAGCGGGAGGACGTGTTCGCGTCCGCGCTGGCCTCCTGCGAGGGCTCCTTCGTCTGCGACAGCCTCGGCGTCGGCGACGACTGGGTCCCCGCCGAGCTGCGGAAGGTCGCCGAGGCGCTGCTCGGCACCTTCGACTTCGTCAGGAACCAGGGTGACCTGGCCGAGTACTTCCGCCAGCTCACCCAGACGTCCATGAGCAAGACCGTGGCGGAGCTGGCCATGCGCGTGTGGGTGCCGCAGACCGCCACGCTCAAGTTCGTCAAGCAGGTCTCGCCCACGCTGCTCGACCTCACCGGCAAGCGCACCGACGTCAACCCGCTGACCGGCGACTACCCGACCGGCTCGTGGGGGGCGGAGGACCGCGAATACCACCTGTGCGTGGAGGTGCCGCAGGGCCAGATCGGCCAGGAGATCCGGGCGGGCTGGGTCAAACTGCTGCGTCCCGACACCCAGGAGGTCTTCGCCAGCGGCAACGTGCTCGTCCAGTGGACCGACGACCTGGCCCAGTCCACGCAGATCAACAGGAAGGTCGCCCACTACACCGGGCAGGCCGAGCTGCACGAGCTGATCCAGGACGGCCTGAGCGCCAGGGCGGCCGGCGACGTCGGCGTGGCCACCGCCCGCCTGGCCAAGGCCAGGGAGCTGGCCGTCGAGTCCGGACGCTCCGACACCGCCAGGCTGCTCGACAAGGTCGTCGAGGTGGACCCGGGCAGCGGCACGGCCCGGCTGCGCAGCAACGTCGACAAGGCCGACGAGATCGAGCTCGACACCGGCTCGGTCCGTACCAGCAGGCTCCGCAAGAGCGAGGAGGACAGCTGATGGCGACCTGCCCTCAGGGCCACGCGTCGGGCGACGACGAGTACTGCGACACCTGCGGCGCCCAGATGGCGGCCGCCCCGGCCGCCTCCGCCGCTCCGGCCGAGGCGACGCCGGCGGTGGATAGCTGCCCGATCTGCCAGGCACCGCGCGCCGGGCAGTTCTGCGAGGTGTGCGGCCACGACTACACCGGTGCCAGCGGGCCCGTCATCGCGTCCGTGGCGGGCGTCCGGTGGGAGGCGGTCACCGCCGCCGACCGGGCCTACTACGACGAGGTGATCGCCGAAGGCGGTCCCGACGCGAGCGCGGTGGCGTTCCCGCCGTACTGCCCGCAGCGGTCCTTCGCGCTCGCCGGCGACCAGGTGCGCATCGGGCGGCGCAGCCGGGCGCGCGGCGTCCAGCCGGAGATCGACCTGACCGGGCCGCCCGAGGACCCCGGGGTGTCGCACCTGCACGCCGTCCTGCTCGCGCAGCAGGACGGCTCGTGGACGCTGGTCGACCCGGGCTCCGCCAACGGGACGCGGGTCAACGGCAAGACCCTCACCGTCAACGTGCCGGTGCCCGTCGGCGCCGGCGACCGCGTCCACCTGGGCGCGTGGACGGTCATCACGATCCGCGAGGGCACCCCGTGACCGCCGTCGCGGCCCGCCCCGCGCACGTGCCGGTCACCGGGCCCGCACAGCGGAACGTGCCCGGCCGCATCCGGGTCGTCTCGGGCGTCACGGTCGCCGCGCTGGCCCTGTTCTTCGCCGCGCTCGCGGTGGGCAGCGGCACCGCCCGCGACGGCCTGCAGGTGATCGGCCGTGACGCCGGCCCGCAGGTCGTCGCCACCACCGGGCTCTACCTCGGCCTGAGCGACATGGACGCGCAGGTCGCCGACGCGCTGCTGATGGGCAGGGACTACGGCCAGCAGCGCCAGGCCGCCATCGCCCAGTACGAGCGGCGCCGCTCGGAGGCCAACCAGGCGCTGATGAAGGCGTTCGAGCTGGCCGGCGACAACCCGGCGGACCGCCAGACCGTCCAGTCGGTACTCGACGGCCTCGGCCGCTACGAGCGGCTGGCCGGGCAGGCGCTGCTGCTCGACACCCAGGCCGACCACCGGGCCGGGCCGCCGCCGAAGACGGTGGTGGACATCTACCGGCAGGCCACCGACCTGATGCGACTGGTGCTGCTGCCGCAGGCCTACAACCTGACCCTGGAGAGCGGCACCATCGTGCGCCGCACCTACGACGAGAAGCAGACCATGGTGCCCGCCCTGAGAGCGGCGGTCACGGTGGCGGGCCTGCTCGCGCTCGCCTGCCTGATCTGGCTGCAGTTCTACCTGGCGCGCCGCTTCCGCCGGGTCTTCGCGCTCGCCCTGCTGGCCGCGACGGCGGTCACCGCGGTGGCGCTGATCGCCGGCGTCAAGGTGCTCAGCCAGGACGAGAGCGACCTGCGCACGGCCAAGCGCAGCGGCTTCGACTCGGTGCTGACGCTGGCCAAGGCCCGCGCGATCAGCAACAGCATGCAGGGCGACCAGAGCCGCTACCTGCTCGACACCGGCCGCGCCGACACCTACGAGCACACCTTCCTCGACAAGTCGCAGAGGGTGATCTACCTGGAGGCGGGCAACCTGGAGACCTACCACGCCAAGGTCGCGCAGGGCTCGAAGGACTACCTGGGCCTGCTCGGCACCGAACTGTCAGGCCCCGACGGCCAACGCGCCCTGGACGCCTTCACCCGCTTCCAGAACGCCGACACCACCTTCCGCAGCCTGGCGGCACAGGGCAAGCCCACAGAGGCGGTGGCGGCCAGGCTGGGGGCCGTCCGCAGCGCCTTCGACGGCTACGACAAGGCGCTGATGGCGCTGGAGGACCAGCACGAGGCCGTGTTCGACAAGGCCATCACCTCGGGCGGGTCGGCGCTGGACAACCTGTGGCGCCTGCTCCCGTTCGCGATCGCCGGCATCGGCCTCCTGGTCATCGCAGGAGTCTGGCCACGACTCAGGGAGTACAGATGAGGCGCCTCCTGCCGGTGACGCTCCTGGCCGCCGCGCTGCTGGTGGCGGCCTGCGGGACCTCGGGCCCGGTCACGATCATGGACAAGGACACGATCGTCATCGGGGTCCGGCCTGACCTGCCGTCCGTGGGGTTCCGCAACGCCAAGGGGGGCTTCGAGGGGTTCGACGTCGACGTGGCCAAGTACATCGCCAAGAAGCTGGACAAGGGCGTCCAGTTCCGCCAGGTGCTGGCAGCGGACCGGGAGAAGGTCCTGGTGAACGGGCAGGCCGACATGGTGCTGGCCACGTACACGATCAGCGAGGACCGCAAGGCGAAGGTGCTCTTCGCCGGCCCGTACCACATCTCCTACCAGGACATCCTGGTCAGGCCCGACGAGGGCGGCGTCCACAACGTGCGAGACCTCAAGGGGCGCAGGATCTGCGAGGTCCAGGGGTCGAACGCGGCGCAGCGGGTCGTGGAGGAGCGCAAGGTGGCCGCCCAGGTGGTGCCGGTACGCGACTACGCGGCCTGCCTGTCTGCGCTCAAGTCCAACACGGTGGACGCCATCACCACGAACGACGTGATCCTCGCGGGGCTCGCCAAGCGCGACGGCTCCGGGCTGCGCCTGGTGAACGCCCAGTTCAACGAGCAGCGGACGGGCGTCGGCATGCGCAAGGGCGACGTCGAGGGCTGTGAGGCGGTCAACCGCGCTATCACCGACATGTACCAGGACGGAACGGCCAGCAAGCTCCTGCACCACTGGTTCGGCACCTCGGGGCTCGACCTGAGCACCATCGCGGTCCCCCAGTTCGAGGGCTGTTCCTGACGAAGCCTCCGAGGATGTCTCTGCCGATGGCGGAAACGCGACGGCGGGCCCGGGATCGCTCCAGGCCCGCCGTCGTGCGCGGTGGTCTAATCCAGGTAGTCGCGCAGCATCTGCGCTCGGGTCGGGTGGCGGAGCTTGGCCAGGGTCTTGGACTCGATCTGCCTGATCCGCTCCCTGGTGACCCCGAACTCCCTGCCCACCTCCTCCAGCGTGCGCGGATGCCCGTCGGCCAGGCCGAAGCGGAGCTGGATGATGCGCTGCTCCCGGTCCGACAGCGTCGCCAGGATGTCGTCGAGCTGGTCCTGGAGCATGATGAAGGCCGCGGCCTCCATGGGCACGACCGCGTCGGCGTCCTCGATGAAGTCGCCGAGGTCGGAGTCCTCCTCGCCGATCGGCGACTGCAGCGAGACGGGCTCCTGGGCGATGCGCTGGATCTCCACGACGCGGTCGACGGGGAGGTCCATCTCCTTGGCGATCTCCTCGGGGATGGGTTCGCGCCCGAGGTCCTGGTGAAGCTGGCGTTGCACCCTGACCAGCTTGTTGATGGTCTCCACCATGTGCACGGGAATGCGGATGGTGCGAGCCTGGTCGGCTATCGCCCGGGTGATGGCCTGCCGGATCCACCAGGTGGCGTACGTGGAGAACTTGTAGCCCTTGGTGTAGTCGAACTTCTCGACCGCGCGGATGAGCCCGAGGTTGCCTTCCTGGATCAGGTCGAGGAAGAGCATGCCCCTGCCGACGTACCGCTTCGCGATCGACACCACGAGCCGGAGGTTGGCCTCGATGAGACGCTGTTTGGCCCGCGTGCCCTGCCAGACGAGCTCTCTGAACTCCGGGAAGGCCAGCCGTGAGACCCCGCTGGCCAGTTTGTCCTCGGCGAACAGGCCAGCCTCGATCGACTTGGCGAGCTCCACCTCCTCTTCGGCTGTCAGCAGCGGCACCCGGCCGATCTCCCGCAGATAGATACGGACCAGATCGCTGGTCGGCGCCCGCTTGCCGACATCCTCCTCATCGGCGCGGGTGGTCTCCTCGTCGCCCTGGGGCTCGAGGACCTCCACACCGTTCTCGGCGAGCATCCGCACGACGCGCTCCAGCGCGTCGGACGGCAGCTCGGATCGGTCAAGCGCGGCTGCGACGTCATCGACGGTTACGCTTCCGCGCTCCCTTCCCTTCGCGACGAGATCCGCCACCTGATCAACAGTTGGCGGTCCACTCGGCAGCACCGATGCACCCACGGGACACAGTCTGCAGTATTGGTTCCATAAAATGGCAGACCCATTTTTGGCACTGAAGGTAAGACGGCGGTGCTTACCGAATTGAGATCCATTTAAGGTTTAGCCGCAGATTGATCAGGAAAGTAAAGTCAATTACGCGAACCGGATAGCCGCGCCCGGCGGCCGCCTCAGCCGGGCGTCTTCCTTCGCCTGCCCGATCAGTGGCGTTTTCCCAGGACGTCAGCCTCCCGCGTGGTAGGGATGAACTCCTCGCGGAATCGCGTACGTGTCGGCGATCTCGGTGGATCCGGAGGCCACATCGACCCTGACACGCCCCGCCATCCGGTCGCCGCCGATCCGCAGCATGACCTCGCCGGGGCCCGTCCATGCCATGGCCGCCGGGCGGTATCCCCGATACAACGGGATCCGCTGCACGATTTGCTTTGATATGACGTCATATATCGCGAGACCTGGCTCTTCTCCCGGAACGTACGTCGCGACAGTCCGCCCGTCCGGCGACAGCGCGGCTGCCTTGTCCGACAGTTCGGTATCGGGCAGGTTGCGGCCCACCACCTGTGGTGGAGCGTCCCGCCGCAGCACCTGGCCGCGCAGGTCCGTGACGAGCACGTCGCAGGTGTCGCCGACCCTCTGCACCATCAGCGCCTCGTCGTCGCCAAACCCGGCGAAGTGCATCTGGTCGTTCCCGGACCGGGACGAGCCGACCCTCCGGCCGGTGCCCGTGTCGAACACGTCCACGCGCGTGTCGAGGTTCTCGGTCACGTACGCGAGCAGCCGGCCGTCCTGCGACAGGACGAGCCGCGTCGCGTCCGCCCCGGCCTCCTTCGGCTGCTTCACTCCCTTCATCACCCGGACGCCGCCGCCCAGCCGGTAGGTCACCACCGCCCGGTCGACGGCCCTGACATACGCCACCCGCGTCCCGTCCGCGCTGACGGCGACCGGAGCGGCCCCGACGCCGCGCGCGACCTCGGGCAGCGCGCGCTTGCGCCCGTCGCGCAGGACGACTGTCAGCGTCCCGCACGGCCGCCCCTTGCAGACCTTCTGCACGGCGTAACGAATCCCCCCACCCTCACCGGAACCCGGTGAACCAGCCAGCCCCGCCGAGGCCGCTGGGCCACCCGAACCGGCCGAATCCGCCAAGCCGGTCGAGGCCGCTGGGCCACCCGAACCGGCCGGGGCCGCCAGGCCGCCTGAGCCCGCCGAACCTGCCGGGCCTGCCACGACCGGCAGCGCGAGTGCCGCTGCCGCCACGATCCATCGTTTCATCGCCTGGGCCCATCGTCGGTGATCCGGTATCTGTCGAGCTTCCTGAGCACGCCCGTCGAGGCGTCCCGTGCGTTGACCCGGGTGTCGGAGAACCCCTGCCCGGCGTCCCCTTCCCGCTGGGTCGGCTCCAGCCGCCCGCCCGGCCCCCAGGAACGGCCCTGACAACAGCCCCAGCCGCACGAGCCCCGTCCCGGTGAACCCCCCGCCCCGGCGAGCCACGGCGGCGCGGGCCACGGCCGTGTGGGGCGTGTGGGGCGCTGCCCCCGCCGCCCCGGCCGGCACGAGGACGCCGGGCGTGGTCTTGGCTTTCACACTCGGGTTAGACAGCACGCCCAACCGGAAGGTTGGATCACGAACAGATCACACCTGGCACTCCAACCACAGAAGCCCAACAGCCCACACGATCGGCTGCCCCGCCCCGGCAGCGAACAGCGCTCGCCGCCGGGCCGTCAGCTGCCTGCGGCTCGGTCGCGGAGGACTCGGCGCTGCTGTTCCAGCGCCACCAACTCGCCGAACAGCCTGTTGTACTCCTGCTGCTCCTCCACCGGGTTCAGCCGCTGGATCCGGGACTTGACCTGCGCGATGGCCCGGTCGACCGCGATGGCCTCGATGGCCGCCAGCATCGCCACGCCGTAACGCTCCTCGACGTGCGCATCGGCCTGGATCCCCTCCACGGCGAACCGGGTGACCAGCGCCCGGCCCGCCTCGTCGAGGGCGTGCTCCAGCAGCCGGTCGACCCACTCGCGCCCGCCGTGGCCCGCCGCCGCGGCCCCGCCCGCGGCGGCGATCAGCTTGTGCAGGACCACGTGGTCAGGCGCGGTGAACGCCTGCGGGTCGAGCGCGTCGAAGCGCGGCCCGAGCAGGGCGGGGCGCTGCACGGCCAGCTTGAGCAGCTCGGCCTCGACCCGGACGTTCGGATCGACGGGCGCGGCCTGAGGCGCCCGTCGGGGACGCCCCTGCTGCTGCTGGGCCCCACCGACCTCGGCGATGCGCTGCATGACGAACCGCTCGTCCATGAAGCCCAGCCAGCGGTCGAGGTCGATCGCGTACCGCTTGCGCAGGCCGACGTCCTTGATGCCGGCCACGATCGGCGCGGCCGCGTCGAGGGCGGCGATCTTGCCTTCGTTGCTGCGCAGGTCGTAGCGGCTGATCGTGCTGCGGATGGCGAACTGGAAGAGCGGCTCGCGGCTGGCGATGAGGTCGCGCACGGCCGCGTCGCCCTGCTTGACCCGCAGGTCGCAGGGGTCGAGCCCGTCGGGCTGGACGGCCACGTAGGTCTGGGTGACGAACTTCTGCTCGTCGGCGAAGGCGCGCAGCGCGGCCTTCTGCCCCGCAGCGTCGCCGTCGAAGGTGAAGATCACCTCACCGCGGAACTCGGCCTGGTCGAGCAGGAACCGCCGCAGGATCTTGATGTGCTCCTCGCCGAAGGACGTGCCGCACGTGGCCACGGCGGTGGGCACTCCGGCCAGGTGGCAGGCCATCACGTCGGTGTAGCCCTCGACGATGACCGCCTGCGACCGCTTGGAGATCTCGCGCTTGGCGAGGTCGATGCCGTAGAGCACCTGACTCTTCTTGTACAGCGGCGAGTCGGGCGTGTTGAGGTACTTGGGGCCGTCGTCGGAGTCGAGCAGCTTGCGCGCCCCGAACCCGATCACGTCGCCCGTGGCGTCGCGGATCGGCCACACGAGCCGCCCCCTGAACCGGTCGATGGGGCCGCGCCGCCCCTCCTTGGCCAGCCCGCCCTTGACCAGTTCCGCGGCGGTGAACCCGCGCCCCATGAGGTGCCGGGCCAGCGCCTCCCACTCGGCGGGGGCGTAGCCGACCCCGAACGCCTCGGCGTCGGCCCGTTCGAACCCGCGCTCCGACAGGAACCTGCGCCCGGGCGCGGCGTCGGGGCTGAGCAGCTTCTCCGCGTAGAACTCGGCCGCCGCCCGGTGCGCCTCGACCAGCCGGGCGCGCTCGCCCTGGTCGCGTTTGGGCACGTAGCCGCCCTGCTCGTACTGGAGCTGGATGCCGGCCCGCTGCGCGAGCCGTTCGACGGCCTCGCCGAACGACAGGTGCTCGATCTTCTCGACGAACGTGATGACGTCGCCGCCCTCGCTGCAGCCGAAGCAGAAGTACATGCCCCGCTCGGGGGTGACGTTGAACGAGGGGCTCTTCTCGTCGTGGAACGGGCAGAGCCCCTTGAGGTTGCCCCCGCCGGCGTTGCGCAACTGGATGTGCTCGCCGATCACCTCGGCGATGGGAGATCGCTCGCGAACGAGCGCGATGTCGACGTCACGGATCCGGCCAGCCACGCCGGTGAGTCTATTCCCGCCCACTGACAACACCGACCCTCGTCACCGTTTCCCGTCGCGGCAAGACGGGTGTCACCTCGGGGAGCCAGAAGCGGGATTCGTGTCATGGCTGTGACCGCTCTCGGCTACAAAGGTAAAGGTTGTCGTTGGATACGGTGACACGGGTGGAGATCATGCGATCGGGGAATCTTGCGCGTTGGGCGGCCGTCGCCGGCGCCGTGCTGCTGACCAGCGCCTGCGGGCAGGCGAACGCCGTGGCGGGCATCAGCGCCCAGTCACCCACCACCGCCCCGCCCACCACCGCCCGGTCCGCCACCGCGACGACCCCGCAGCCGTCACCGTCCGACGAGAAGCCGTCCGACCAGACGTCCTCTGACCAGACGCCCTCTGACCTGAAGCCGCCGAAGGGCGACGCGCCCGTCAGGGTGCCGCCCCCCAAGCTGTCGAAGTTCACCTACGTCTTCCCCGTCAAGGGCTGCACGACGACCTACCAGCGCAAGCTGCTGGTGCTGCCCAAGACGACGATCTGGGCGGGCAAGGGGTGCGCGTTCGTGGCCCCCGTCGGGGGCGTGGTGGACGAGGTGAACACCAGGAACAAGTGGCGGCCCTCCACGGACGTGGGCGCCGACCGCGAGGGCAGGTTCGTCACGATCATCGGCGACGACGGCGTCCGCTACCTGGGCGGGCACCTCGACGCCGTCTCCGACGCCATCAAGCCGGGCATGCGGGTCAGCGCCGGCCAGTTGCTCGGCTCGGTCGGCAACTCGGGCAACGCCCGCGACACCGGCTCGAACCTGTACTTCGCGATCTCGTGGAAGGCCGCCCCCCGCGCCTGGTGGGTGCGCCGCGGCATGGTCGAGCCGTGGGACTACCTGGACGCCTGGCTGACGGGCAACCGCACCTTCTCCCCCAGGGACGAGACCCTGGCGCTGCGCCGAAAGCTGGGTGAGGAGCCGGCCTGCGCCGTCCAGTGCAAGCCCAAGAAGGTGCCGCAGTCCACGAAGACGACGACAGACCAGCCCAGCGACCCGGACGTCATCAGTCCGACGACAACTCCTTGGGGTCGATAGCGGCGCCCGAGCGGATCAGGTCCTGGATCTCGCGGACGACGTCCCACCTGTTCACGTTCATCCCGGCGATCACCCTGCGGTCGCGCAGCCAGTAGGCGATGAAGTCCAGATCCTCGACCGAGCCGCGGTAGACCACCTCGTCGTAGCCGGTGATGTCGCCGGAGAACTCCATGCCCAGCTCGTACTGGTCGGTGTAGAAGTACGGGATCTTGTCGTAGACGGCGTCCTGCCCGAGCATGGCCCTGGCAGCGACGGGGCCGCCGTTGAGCGCGTTGGCCCAGTGCTCGACCCGGATCCGCCTGCCGTACAGGGGGTGGAACGCCTCGGCGACGTCGCCTGCGGCGAACACGTCCGGGTGCGAGGTGCGCAGCGAGGCGTCGGTCAGGATGCCCTCGCCGACCTCCAGGCCCGCCTCGCGGGCCAGGCCGGTCTCGGGCACCGCGCCGACGCCGGCGACGACGACGTCGGCGTCAAGGCGCTCGCCCGTGCTGAGCCGCACGCCGGTCTCGGTGATGTCCGCGACGCCGGTGCCGAGCCGCAACCCGACGCCGTGCCTGCGGTGCAGCGCCGCGAAGACGTCGCCGAGTTCGGGCCCGAGCGCCCGATGCAGCGGCGTGGGCTCCGGCTCCAGGATCGTGACCTCGCAGCCCGCCTGGCGAGCCGCCGCGGCGCTCTCCAGGCCGATCCAGCCGGCGCCGACGACGATCACCCTGCCGCCGGCCGCGAAGCGCTCCCTGATGGCCTCGCTGTCACCGACGGTACGCAGGTAGTGCGCGGGCCCCGGCAGGCGGCGCGGCGTCGCTCCTGTCGCGATGAGCAGCTTGTTGTACGGCTGGCTGGAGCCGTCGTCCAGTCTGACGACGTGCTGGTCGAGGTCGACGCCGGTGGCCCGCAGGCCGAGCCTGAGCCGCACGCCGTGCTCGGCGTACCAGCCGGACGGATGCACGAAGATCTTCTCGCGCTCGCTCCTGCCCTGCAGGTACTCCTTGGACAGCGGCGGCCGCTCGTAGGGCCGCTCGCTCTCCGCGCCTATGAGGACGATCTCGCCGTCGAAGCCTTCCTCGCGCAACGTCTGCGCGGCCTTGGCCCCCGCCAGGCCCGCGCCGACGATCACATGTGTGGTCATGCGGGCAGTATGCGCCCGACGGGTTCATCGGGAAAGGCGCTTGTGCCAGGCGACCGCGGACGTGTCGGTCAGGGAGGCGATCTGGTCGATGACGACCCTGACGCGCCCGGCGTCGGAGGCGGCGGCCAGATAGGAGGGCCTGAAGGCGGGTTCGAGCGTGCCGGGCGCGCCGAGCGTGATCAGCGACGCCAGCTCGGTGATGAGGTCGCGCTGCCTGGCCTGGTTGGCGTGGTGGTCGTCGGTGGTCATGACGTAGTGCGCGGTGACCCCCTTGAGCAGCGCGCACTCCAGCCTGGTGGCGTGCGGCACGACGAGCTGGTCGCGGTGCCGGGGGCCGTAGACGTCCTTGGTGGCGGTCTGCGCGGAGCGGCAGAACCGGCCGATGAGACCGCTGGTGAGCGCCTTGAGGCCGGCCAGGTCGGCGAGCGTGGCGGCGAAGCTGCGCGGCCACAGCGGGTCGGCGATCAGCCGCGAGAAGACCTCCTCCAGCTCGGCGGGGTCGGCGTCGGGGGCGTACCAGACGCGGGTGACCTCGCAGACCTGCCTGCGCTCCGCGGGCGACAGGAGCGCCTCGGGCGTGACGTGGCCGGAGTGCAGGGCGTCCTCCAGGTCGTGCACGGAGTAGGCGACGTCGTCGGCCCAGTCCATGATCTGCGCCTCGAAGCTGACCCGCCCCTCGGGCGCGCCGTCCCTGATCCACTCGAAGACGGGCAGGTCGTCGTCGTAGACGCCGAACTTCGGCGACTTGCCGCGCGCCCACGGGTACTTGGTGGACGCGTCGAGGGCGGCCCTGGTCAGGTTCAGCCCGGCGCTGCGGCCGTCCTCGGTGAGGACCTTGGCCTCCAGCCTGGTCAGCAGCCGCAGGCTCTGCGCGTTGCCCTCGAAGCCGCCGCACGAGCCCGCCAGCTCGTTGAGCGCGACCTCACCGTTGTGCCCGAACGGCGGGTGGCCCAGGTCGTGCGCCAGGCACGCGGTCTCCACCAGGTCGGGGTCGACGCCGAGCGTG
Organism: Nonomuraea sp. NPDC005983; assembly: GCF_040614375.1. Taxonomy (NCBI): domain Bacteria; kingdom Bacillati; phylum Actinomycetota; class Actinomycetes; order Streptosporangiales; family Streptosporangiaceae; genus Nonomuraea; species Nonomuraea sp. NPDC005983. The sequence goes on along the minus strand of NZ_JBEXUP010000041.1, from coordinate 49,297 downwards.
GCGCCCATCTCCCGGCCGACCTGGGCGCACTCCAGCGAGTGGGTGAGCCGGGTGCGCGGGATGTGCGCGCCGCCGCCGAGGGTCTCTCCCGGCCCGACCACCTGCGTCTTGGCGGCCAGCCGGCGCAGCGCGGCGCTGTGCAGGACACGGGCGCGGTCGCGTTCGAACGCGCCGCGCTCCGGGTTGCCGGGAGGTTCCGGCACCCAGCGCGCCTGGTCGTGCTCGTCATATCGGGCCATAAGTGCTGCGATTTTATCCGCTATTCGGTCTTCGGTAGGGTCAAGCCTCGCGAGAACCCCCTGCCCCGGGAGCCCTCCTCCATGACCACAGCGTTCCGCGCCGCGCTGGCCTTCGTGCTGCTCGCCGGCTTCTACGTCCTGGTCGGCCTGATCGTGGCCGCGGCCGTCTTCTTCGACGTGTTACTGATCGTGGACTTCCACGCCAACGCGCTGAAAGCCGCGATCGTGCTCACCGTGGCGGCGGGCGCGCTGGTGCGCGCTCTGATCATGGTCAGCCGCCGTGGCGGCGGCGAGCTCCCGGGCGTGCCGGTAACCCGGGAGCACGAGCCCGCGCTCTGGCAGACCGTCGAGGACCTGGCCCAGCGCGTGCGCACGGCGCCGCCGGACGAGATCCGGCTCGTCCCCGAGGTCAACGCGGCCGTCTCGGAGGACACCCGGTTCCTCGGCCTGAAGGCCACCAGGCGGCGCATGTACATCGGCCTGCCGCTGCTGCAGACGCTGACGGTGGACGAGATGCGCGCGGTGCTCGGCCACGAGCTCGGCCATTACAGCGGCGCGCACACCCGCCTGGGCGCGCCGGTCTACCGGGGCAGGGTGTCGCTGATCGCGACCGTGCAGGGCCTCGGCGACCATCCGTTCTTCCAGCGCCTGTTCACCCTGTACGCCAAGCTGTACATGCGGGTCTCGCAGGCCGTCTCGCGCAGGCAGGAGCTGGAGGCCGACCAGTTCGCGGTGACCATCGGCGGGCGCAAGGCGATGGCCGAGGCGCTCCGCAAGATCCACAACGCCGCGCTCGCCTGGAACCTGTACGCCTCCGGCTACCTGTCGATGACCGGGGCGGGCGGCTACCGTCCGGCGTCGGTGTTCGGCGGTTTCCACGCGCTGATGAGCGACGACGCCAGGCAGGCGGAGCTGGCCAGGCTGAGCGAGCAGCCGGAGGAGACCTCCCCGTACGACTCGCACCCGAGCCTGGCCGAGCGGCTGGCGGCGATCGAGCTGCTGCCCGAGCCGCAGCACGTCCCGGACCCGCGCTCCGCGCTGATGCTGCTGCGTGACCCGAACGTGGCCGTGCAGGCGGTCGAGCAGTCGATGTGGACTCCCGAGGCGCTGACGGGGCTGCGTGCGGTGTCGTGGGAGGAGCTGGTGGCCCACGGCATGTACGCGGCGCGCAACGCCGAGGCGCTGCATGACCTGGCGGTGGCGGGCCAGCAGGTGATGGGCGCGACCAGGCCGTACCTGGACGCGGCGTTCGAGGCGATCGCCCGCGGCCAGCAGGCCGCGCTGGAGGACCGGCTGCGGGAGCGCGGCTGGAACCCGTCGGAGACGCTGCTGTCGGGCGTCCTCGGGCAGGCGCTGGAGGCGGTGCTGATCAGGCACGGGCAGGCCCGCTGGACCCTGTCCTGGGCGGGCCCGGCCCGGCTGCTGTTCGACGACGGCGAGGAGGTCGCGCTGTCGGAGTACGCGGCCCAGGTCGCGGCCAACCCGTCAGCCGTGGCGGGGCTGCGGGAGTGGCTGGGCGACCTGGGCGTCCGGCACGACTACGTGCCGGAGGAGGCCTCAGCGGGTGTCTGAGTCGTTCTGCGTGAGGGCGGCGCGTGCCGCCTCCAGCCGGGCGACCGGGATGCGGAACGGCGAGCAGGAGACGTAGTCGAGGCCGGTCTCGTGGCAGAAGTGCACCGAGTCGGGGTCTCCGCCGTGCTCGCCGCAGATGCCCAGCTTGAGGTGCGGACGGGCGTTCCTGCCCTCCTCGGCGGCGATCCTGACCAGGCGGCCGACGCCGTCGCGGTCCAGGCTCTCGAAAGGTGAGACGCCGAAGATGCCGAGTTCCAGGTAGCGGGAGAAGAACGACGCCTCCACGTCGTCCCGGGAGAAGCCCCAGGTCATCTGGGTCAGGTCGTTGGTGCCGAAGGAGAAGAACTGGGCGGCCTCGGCGACCTGACCGGCGGTGAGCGCGGCTCTGGGCGTCTCGATCATGGTGCCGATCAGGGCGTCCACGCCGGCCTCTGCGAGGATCTTGGCGGCCTCCTCGCGTACCGACTCCAGCTCCTGGACGGCCGCGACGAGCGGGATCATGATCTCCGGCCTGGCACCGGGAACCTCCTTGGCCGCCTGGGCGATGGCCCGCACCTGCATGGCGAACAGGCCGGGGATGACCAGGCCGAGCCGGACCCCGCGCAGGCCCAGCATGGGGTTCTGCTCGTGCAGCCGCTTGACGGCGTCGAGCAGGCGGCGGTCCTTGTCGGTGGCGTTGCCGGTGGCCGCCTTGACCGAGAGGTCCACGATGTCGGGCAGGAACTCGTGGAGGGGCGGGTCGAGGAGGCGGATAGTAACCGGGTTATCCCCCATCGCTCGAAATATCCCGATGAAGTCGGACTTCTGGAGGGGCTCCAGCGCGTCCAGCGCCGCCTGGCGCTCCTCGTCCCCGGAGGCCAGCACCAGGTCCTCGACGAGCTGCCTGCGCTCGCCCAGGAACATGTGCTCGGTCCGGCAGAGCCCGATCCCCTCGGCACCGAAGCGGCGGGCCCTGGCCGCGTCCTCCGGCGTGTCGGCGTTGGCCCGGACACCGAGCGCGCGTACCTCGTCGGCGTGCCGCATGATCCGGTCCACGGCCGCGACGAGCTCGCCGTCCGCGACCGCGTGACGGCCGTGCTCCTCGCTCCCGCCCTCGAAGTACTCCACCACGGCGGAGTCCACGACCGGGACCTCGCCCAGGAACACCTCGCCGGTGCTGCCGTCGATGGAGATCACCTCGCCCTCGGTGACCTCCACACCGCCCGGCGCGGTGAAACGGCGCTCGCGGACGGACACCTCCAGCTCCTCGGCGCCGCACACGCAGGTCTTGCCCATGCCGCGGGCGACGACGGCGGCGTGCGAGGTCTTGCCGCCGCGGCTGGTGAGGATGCCGCGGGCGGCGATCATGCCTGACAGGTCGTCGGGGTTGGTCTCGCGGCGCACCAGGATGACGTCCTCGCCCCGGCCCGCGAGCTCGACGGCGCGCTCCGAGGAGAAGACGGCCTTGCCGACGGCCGCGCCAGGCGAGGCGTTCATGCCCCTGGCGATGCGCTTCCTGGCGGCTCCGGCGTCGAAGCGGGGGAACATCAGCTGGGCGAGCTGGTCGCCCGTGACCCGCGTGACGGCCTCGTCCATGGTGATGAGGCCCTGGTCGACGAGCTGGGTGGCGATGCGGAACGCGGCTGCGGCGGTGCGCTTGCCGACCCGGGTCTGCAGCATCCAGAGCTTGCCGCGCTCGATCGTGAACTCGATGTCGCACAGGTCCCGGTAGTGGTTCTCGAGCTTCTCCATGATCTGCAGCAGCTCGTCGTACGAGCGCCTGTCGATGCGTTCGAGCTCCTGGAGGGGGATCGTGTTACGGATGCCCGCGACCACGTCCTCGCCCTGGGCGTTCTGCAGGTAGTCACCGTAGACGCCCTGCTGGCCGGAGCCGGGGTCGCGGGTGAAGGCGACACCCGTGCCCGAGGTCTCGTCGCAGTTGCCGAAGACCATGGCGACGATGTTGACCGCGGTGCCGAGGTCGGACGGGATGCGCTCCTGGCGACGGTACAGGATCGCTCGGGGGGCGTTCCACGAGTCGAAGACGGCCATCACGGCCAGCCGCATCTGCTCGCGCGGGTCGGTGGGGAAGTCCCTGCCTGTCTGCTCGCGGACGAGGCCCTTGAACGTCTTGACCAGGCCCTGCAGCTCCTGGGCGTCGAGGTCGGTGTCCTGCCGGGTGCCCTTGAGCCCGTCGAGGGCGTGCTCGAACAGCTCGCCGTCGATGCCGAGGACGGTCTTGCCGAACATCTGGATGAGCCTGCGGTAGGAGTCCCAGGCGAAGCGCTCGTTGCCACCCGACTGCTTGGCCAGGCCGTGCACGGACTCGTCGTTGAGCCCGATGTTCAGGACGGTCTCCATCATGCCGGGCATGGAGAACTTCGCCCCTGAGCGGACGCTGACCAGCAGCGGGTCGTCGGCCTGACCGAGCTTCCTGCCCATCTGCCGTTCCAGCGCGCTCAGGTGCTCGGCGACCTCGTCCTCCAGGCCGTCGGGGACCGCGCCCTCCGCCAGGTAGTGGCGGCACGCCTCGGTCGTGATCGTGAATCCGGGAGGGACGGGCAGCCCGAGGTTGGTCATTTCGGCAAGGTTTGCTCCCTTGCCGCCGAGCAGGTCCTTGAGATCCTTGTTGCCCTCGGTGAAGTCGTAAACGTACTTGGCCACCACAGCTCCAATCAACGCCTCTGCCCCGGACTCTACCGGCGACAATGATGATGAAACTGCACTCATCGGTTAAGTCGTTGTTTCCCCTGGTAGATGGCCTACCACCGGTCTAATCCAATTAATATTCTGTTGATCGGAAATTGGTTTATACCAGTGGTTTACACCAATTTTTGAGAAAGGCAGGGATCGCACGGAATCGGAGGTATCCAGGAGAAATGCACCTCTGGCCACTCCCGCCACGCCAGCGCGTCACGGCCGCGTGAACGGCCTGATTCGCGGGCGTGGCCGATCTCGCACGAGGGGCCGTTTCGCGATCTCGGAGTGATCTTCGGCTGAGATCGTCGGGCCCATGGTCCCTTTATCGCGGGCAGCGACGGCCTGCCTGGCCCTGCTGATCTCCGGCTGCGCCGGCACGTCCGCCCCTCCAGCCCCCACGGCGAGCGCCGCCCCTCCCGCCCCGGCGGCGAGCGCCGCTTCTACCGACCCGGCGGCGAGCCCCGGTGTGGAGCGTTACGACGTCAGCGAGCTGCGGCCCGGCGACTGCATCGAGCCCATGCCGCAGGACGCGATCGTGACCGTCGTCCCCTGCGGCACGCCGCACAGCGCGGAGTTCGCCACCGTCTACGTCCTTCCCGAGGGGGACTATCCGGTGATCAACGAGATGCGGCGGCTCGCGGAGAACGGCTGCTGGCCCAGGATGCGGATCAAGGAGTCGGAACGCGACAGGATCGGCGTGACGTGGCTGGGGCCGGACGAGGCCGCCTGGCCGCGGAGCAGGACCGTGTACTGCTTCGCCGCCCCCTACGACGGCGGGAAACTGGCCGGACGGGTGATCAAGTAAAAAGCGGAACGCCCTGCTCCGGCCGTGTGCTTCCGATCTGTGCGGCGCGCCGGCGGGCGCGGTCGATCGGCACGGCCTGAGCAGGGCGTACTCAGGCGAACGCGGGTCAGTCGTTCAGGTGCTGGCGCAGGTAGCCGTCGACCTGGTCGAGGGAGATGCGCTCCTGGGCCATCGAGTCGCGCTCGCGGATGGTCACCGCCTGGTCTTCGAGCGTGTCGAAGTCGACAGTGATGCAGAACGGCGTACCGATCTCATCCTGGCGGCGGTAGCGGCGGCCGATCGCCCCGGCGTCGTCGAACTCGACGTTCCACCGCCTGCGGAGCTGGGCGGCCAGGTCGCGGGCCTTCGGCGACAGGTCGGCGTTGCGCGACAGTGGTAGCACCGCGGCCTTGACCGGCGCGAGCCGGTGGTCGAGCCGCATGACCGTGCGCTTCTCCATGACGCCCTTGGCGTTCGGCGCTTCGTCCTCGGTGTAGGCGTCGAGGAGGAACGTCAGCGTGGCCCGGTCGACACCGGCGGCGGGCTCGATGACGTACGGGACGTAACGCTCACCGGTGTCCTGCTCGAAGAAGCTCAGGTCGACGCCGGACGCCTTGGAGTGGGCGCTCAGGTCGAAGTCGGTGCGGTTGGCGATGCCCTCCAGCTCGCCCCACTCCGAACCGGCGAAGTTGAACCGGTACTCGATGTCGACGGTGCGCTTGGCGTAGTGCGACAGCTTGTCCTTGGGGTGCTCGAACAGGCGCAGGTTGTCCTTGTCGATGCCCAGGTCGGAGTACCAGCGGTAGCGCTCGTCGATCCAGTACTGGTGCCACTCCTCGTCGGTGCCGGGCTTGACGAAGAACTCCATCTCCATCTGCTCGAACTCGCGGGTGCGGAAGATGAAGTTGCCCGGCGTGATCTCGTTGCGGAACGACTTGCCGATCTGGCCGATGCCGAACGGGATCTTCTTGCGCGCCGACTGCTGCACGTTGAGGTAGTTGATGAAGATGCCCTGCGCGGTCTCAGGACGCAGGTAGGCCAGGCCCGATTCGTCCTCGACCGGGCCGAGGTAGGTCTTCAGCAGGCCGCTGAACTGCCGCGGGTCGGTGAAGGCGCCCTTGTTGCCGCAGTTGGGGCAGGTGATGTCGGCCAGGCCGTGCTCGGGCGCCCGGCCGTTCTTCTCCTCGAACGCCTCGATCAGGTGATCGGCGCGGAAGCGCTTGTGACACGACTGACACTCGGTCAGCGGGTCGGTGAAGGTCTCGACGTGGCCGCTGGCCTGCCAGACCTCGCGGGCCAGGATCACGGACGAGTCGAGGCCCACCACGTCGTCGCGGGCCTGGACCACCGACTGCCACCACTGCCGCTTGACGTTGCTCTTGAGCTCTACTCCCAGCGGTCCATAGTCCCACGACGCGCGCAGACCGCCGTAGATCTCGCTCGACGGGTATACGAGCCCGCGGCGCTTGGCGAGGCTGACGATGGTGTCCATGACGTCTGTACGGCGTGCCATGTGCTTGAGTCTCTTTCCGGCTGGAGGTCGGCGAGGGGTGGTTGATGAGATCCCAGCTTAGGGGACGTCGGGCCGCTCTCGCGCGCGACTATCTCTATGCCCGGTCTCGGCTGTGCACATCCTCGAAGGCGCTGGGTTCGTTGACCATGAGAGTCATCAGCGGGTACATCACCATCCTGGCGGCCGACAGCGCGCGCCGATAGAAGCCCGCGCCCTCCCACTCGGTGACCAGCGCCCACAGGTTGGGCTCGTCGACCGAGCGGGCCAGCCTGCCGCGCAGGTAGCCGGGCTGCTCGGCCAGCAGGTCAAGGACGGCATGGCTCTGCTTGACGAAGTCGTGGGACTGGGCCTCTGGGACGGTGTAGCGGATGACGGCGAGCACGCACACCAGGATGTCAGACGATCTCACACCGGCGGGCGTTTCCCGCGGCGCTAGGCTCGGGCCGTGGCCTCCAGAGACAACCGCCCCAGGCAGCGGCGCCCGCTTCCGGCCGGCGAACAGTTCTTCACGCCGGGCGCGACCGGCCTGCGCAAGGCCGTCGAGGCGCGCAGCGCGACCCCGATGACGTTCCTGTTCACGCAGGTTCCGCGGTGGGCGGCGCCGGCCGTGCTGGTGATCCTGTTGCTGACCGGCTTCGCCGTGCCGAACTGGCCGGGCGGCGTGGCGGTGCTGCCGGTGCTGGGGTTCGTGGGCTGGCTGGCGTACCTGTCATGGCCGTCGCTCGGGCTCGGCGGACGGCTCCTGCGGCTCGTCATGCTCGCCTTCCTCGCAGTGCTGGCCGCCGACCGCTTCGGAGCCTTCTAGCCCGTCCACCAAGGCCACCCGCACAGGCGTCACACCGGCAACCCGACCGTGTCGCCACTGGACGCGGCGGCCCACTCGCTGGAAGTGGCAGGTCGGCGCCCGCTCATGGCAGCCCCCTGAGGGCCGGCAAGTCGGCCCCTCCCCTACAGCCGCCCGCGGCCCGCCCGACCGAAGGCGGCGCGTTGGACTTTGACAATCATTTTCATTTTCCTCCATAATCGGTGGCGTGATGTCCAGAACGCCCCGAATGCGCACCGCATCGTTGCTATTGGCGGGAACCGCCCTGCTCGCCACCGCGGCCTGCGGAGCAGGCTCCGCGGAGTCCACGGGCGGCAAGCCCGACGTCGTCGCCGCCTTCTACCCCCTCCAGTGGCTCTCCGAGCAGGTGGGCGGCTCCGACGTGCGGGTCACGGTCCTGACGGCGCCCGGCGTCGAGCCGCACGACCTGGAGCTGGGCCCGCAGCAGGTGGCCCAGTTGGGCGACGCCGGACTCACCGTCTACATCAGGGGCGTGCAGCCCGCCGTGGACGACGCCGTCGAGCAGCACGCCGCCGACAAGGCCTTCGACGCCGCCACCGCGGTGCGGACCCTCCCCGCGGGCGAGCACGAGGAGGGCGGCGAGGAGCACACCGTCTCCTACGACCCGCACCTGTGGCTCGACCCGTCGCGGCTGGCCACCGTCGCCACCAAGCTCGGCGAGCGGCTGGCGCAGACCGACCCGGAGCACGCCAAGGGCTACCGCGACCGCGCCGCCAAGACCGCGGCCGCCCTGGGCGCGCTCGACCAGGAGTTCACCAAGGGCCTGACCACCTGCGAGAGCAAGACCCTGGTCACCGGCCACGAGGCGTTCGGCTACCTCGCCGACCGCTACCACCTCAAGCAGATCGGCATCACGCTCGACCCCGAGGCCGAGCCCTCCCCCGCCCGCATCGCCGAGGTCGCCCAGCTCGCCAAGGCCGAGAAGGTGACCACGATCTTCACCGAGTCCCTGGTCAGCCCCAAGGTCGCCGAGGTGCTCGCCAAGGAGGTCGGCGCGCAGACCCAGACGCTCGACCCGCTGGAGAGCAAGCCCTCCGGCGACTACCTGTCGGCCATGCGGCAGAATCTCAGAACCCTTCAAACCGCACTGAGGTGTACTGCATGAGCGAGACGGCCTTCGCGATGACCGACGGGCGGGTGACGCTCGACGGGCGCGAGATCCTGCGCGGCATCGACCTGACGGTCTGCCCCGGCGAGGTCGTCGCCGTCATGGGCGCGAACGGCTCGGGCAAGTCCACGCTGGTGCGCGCCCTGCTCGGCCTCACGCCGCTGTCCGGCGGGCAGACCCTCGTGTACGGCAGCCAGCCGGCCAGGTTCCGCGACTGGTGGCGCATCGGCTACGTCCCGCAGCGGCTCCAGGTCGGCGGCGGCGTGCCCGCCACGGTCCGCGAGGTCGTCGCGTCCGGCCGGATCGCCCGGCAGAGCAGGCTGCGCCGTACCAGCCCGGCCGACAGGGCGGCGGTGGCGAGCGCGCTGGAGTCCGTCGGCCTGGCGGACCGGGCGGGCGACCCGGTGCAGGCGCTGTCCGGGGGGCAGCAGCAGCGGGTGCTGATCGCCCGCGCGCTGGCGGGCGAGCCCGACACGTACGTGATGGACGAGCCCACCGCCGGCGTCGACGCCGACACCCAGCAGCTGCTCGCCGACACGCTGGCCACGCTGGTGCTCGACGGCAAGACCATCGTGCTGGTCGCACACGAGCTCGGCCCGCTCGAACCGCTCATCACCCGGGGCGTCCTGGTACGCGCCGGGCGGGTGGAACACGACGGCAGGCCGCCGCGTCCCGAGGGCGACTGCGCCAGGCCCGGGCACCAGCACGTGCACCCGCACGCCGCCGAGGCCGCCGCGGGCCCGCTGACCGGTTGGCAGGGAGAATGATGATCGAGCTGTTGCAGACCGAGTTCTTCCAGCTGGCGCTGGTCGCGGCGCTGCTGGTGGGCCTCTGCGCGCCCGCCGTCGGCACGTTCATCGTGCAGCGCAGGCTCGCCCTGCTCGGCGACGGCATCGGGCACGTCGCGCTGACCGGGGTCGCGCTGGGGTTCCTGACCGGCACCGCTCCCGTCCTGACCGCCGTGCTGGTGTCGGTGGCGGGCGCCGTGGCCATCGAGCTGGTCAGGGCGCGCGGGCGCACCAGCGGCGACGTGGCCCTGGCGCTGCTGTTCTACGGCGGCATCGCGGGCGGCGTCATGCTGATGGGCATCGCGCCCGGAGGCAGCAACGCCAAGCTCAACTCCTACCTGTTCGGCGCCATCGCGAGCGTCTCCTCCCAGGACATCTGGGTCATCGGCGCGCTGGCCGTCGCGGTGATCACCGTGGTGGCGGTCTTCGGCAGGGAGCTGTTCGTGCTCTGCCAGGACGAGGAGATGGCCAGGGCGAGCGGCCTGCCAGTGCGCTTCCTCAGCCTGCTCATCGCGATCACCGCCGCGCTCACCGTGGTCATCGCCATGCGGGTGGTCGGCCTGCTGCTGGTCAGCGCGCTGATGGTGATCCCGGTGGCCACCAGTCAGCAGCTCACCAGGGGCTTCCGCTCGACCATGGCGCTGGCCATGCTGTTCGGCGTGCTCGCCGCCGTGGGCGGGCTGCTCGGCTCGTCGCTGTCGCCTCGGGTGCCGCCCGGCGCCGCGATCGTTCTTCTCGCCCTCGCCGGCTTCGTCCTGGCGCTCGTTGTGGGTAGATTCGTACGGCGAGGCAGATCCCAGGAGTCGACAGTGAGCGAGCGTCCCAGCATGCGTGTCAAGGAGGTCGCATGACCACGAGGCGCGATGCCGTCCACGACACCCTCCGCCAGAGCGAGGGCTTCCGCAGCGCGCAGGACGTCTACGCGGAGATGCGCCAGCACGGCGCGAAGATCGGCCTGACCACGGTCTACCGGGCGCTCCAGGCGCTGGCCGACGGCGGCCACGTCGACGTGCTGCGCACCGACGACGGCGAGTCCGTCTACCGGGCGTGCACCAGCGACGACCATCATCACCACCTGGTCTGCCGGCGCTGCGGGCGCACCGTCGAGGTGGCGGGTCCCGCGGTCGAGCGGTGGGCCGAGGCGGTCGGCACCGAGCACGGGTTCACCGAGATCACTCACACGATCGAGGTCTTCGGCACCTGCGCGTCCTGCTCGGCGACGGTGCGGGCGGGCTGAGCCCGGCGCGAGCCGTACAGCACTCCCAGCACGATCACCACGCACCCGGCGAGCTGGAGCGGCGACGGGTGCTCACCGAGCGCGACCGCCGACAGCGCGACCGTCGTCATCGGCTGCACCAGCAGGAGCAGCGCGGTGAGCGCTGTCGGCTGCTTGGGCAGCGAGTACGTGATGAGCGACCAGCCGAGCAGCTGCGGCCCGAGCGCGAGCAGCAGCAGCCAGCCGTGCGCCGGCCAGCTCGGCGTGAAGTCGGCGCCGCCGAACACCGGGCTGAGCGCCGCGATGGCGAGGGTCGCCACCGTGGTGGCGTGCGCGAGCGGCCCGACCGTGCGGTCGGAACCGGCCTTCATCAGCAGCAGGAACCCGGCGTACGCGAGCGAGGTCGCCACGCCGAACACCACTCCGAGCAGCGGGTTCGCACCGTAGGCCGCGCTGTCGAAGAGCCCGGAGATCAGCACGACCCCGGCGAACACCACGGGCGTGGCGACCATGAGCCGGTTGGACGGCCGCTCGCGGAACACCGCCCAGGCGGCGAACGCCACGATGAACACCTGGAGATTGCCCAGGACGGTGGCGAGACCCGCGCCCACGTAGTCGATCGCGTGGTGCCAGAACAGCAGGTCGAACGCGAACAGCAGACCCGCGGCCCAGGCCAGGTAGCGGCTCCTGGCGGGCAGCGGCCCGAACCGGCGCCGCTCCAGCCAGGCCATCACCAGCAGCGGCGGCACCGCGTACGCGCACCGGAACAGGGCGGAGGTCGCCGGTGAGACGCCCGACAGCCGCACCAGGGGCGCGGATGTGGAGATGATGAGGGCTCCGGCCACCGCGATCAGCACGATACGGCGATGTGCACTCACAGAGACCCCTGACACTGGAATGGAGAGATACGCTGCGACCACGCTAGAACCGGTCCCGTACAGGAGTCAACATGCCGTTTGGCCATGACATGGTGTATTCACTGGCCACTGTTGTTGAGCTGGTGAACACCTCGCCCTCGACGGGTGGCGACGACGGCCTGGCGGACCTCGCCGAGTTGCAATCCTTCGTCGAGTCGCGCCAGGTCAGTGGGATAGGCACACTCACCCCCCGTGACCTGGGCCAGGTCCGCATGGTGCGGGAGGCGTTCCACCGCGTGTTCACCGCCTCCGACCTGCCCACGGCCGTGCGCCTGCTCAACGCGCTGCTGTCGGAGACGCGCATCACGCCCAGGCTGACCGAGCACGACGGGCACCCTCTGCACGTGCACTACTTCGCTCCCGACGCCACCCTCGCGGAGCACCTGGCGGCCGACTGCGGGGTGGCCCTGTCGCACCTGCTGGTCGACGGCGAGTGGGAACGCCTGCGCACCTGCTCGGCCCCCGACTGCGACAAGGTCTTCGTCGACGAGTCGCGCAACAGGTCCCGCGTCTACTGCGACAGCCGCACCTGCGGCAACCGCATGCACGTGGCCGCCTACCGAGCCCGCCGCCGCGCCTGACCCGCAGGGCGGGCCCGCGCGCGGGGCTCAGAGGCGCGCGAGCCAGCGCCTGGCGTCGCGGGCCGTCCGCAGGCGGATCACCGTCACCTCCGGGTGGTGGGCGGCGCGGGCCACGGTCTCCCGGCTGCGGCGGCCGTCGGCGAGGGTGGTCTTGCCGGCTGCGGAGATGCCGGCGACGAGGACGCGCTCCATCGGCGCTCAGAGTCCGGTCTCGGGGAGCGTGGTGATCTGCGGTGTCCAGTCCATGGCCCGGGACTCTAGACCGGGTTCGGGATCGCCCCGCCGTACCGCCTGTCGCGCTTGGCGAAGATCTCGCACGCCTCCCACAGGTCGCGGCGGTCGAAGTCGGGCCAGAGCCGGTTCAGGAACACCATCTCCGCGTAGGCCGACTGCCACAGCAGGAAGTTCGAGAAGCGCTGCTCCCCCGACGAGCGCACGAACAGGTCGACCGGCGGGATCTCCGGCTCGTCGAGGTAGCGCGCGAACACCTTCTCGTTCACCTTCGACGGTTTGACCCGGCCCGCCGCGATGTCCTCGGCCAGCTTCACGGCCGCGTCGACGATCTCGGCCTGGCCCCCGTAGTTCACGCAGAACTGCAGGGTCAGCTTGCTGTTGCGCTCGGTCATCGCCTCGGCGGTCTGCAGCTCGGAGATCACGCTCTTCCACAGCCGCCCCGGCCTGCCCGCCCACCGGACCCGCACGCCCATGGCGTTCAGCTCGTCGCGGCGGCGCCTGATCACGTCGCGGTTGAACCCCATCAGGAACCGCACCTCGTCGGGCGAGCGCCGCCAGTTCTCGGTCGAGAACGCGAACGCGCTGAGATACTGAACCCCGATCTCCAGCGCTCCCTCGATGACGTCGAACAGCGACGCCTCGCCCGCCTTGTGCCCTTCGGTGCGGGGCAGGTTCCGCTGCTTGGCCCAGCGGCCGTTGCCGTCCATGATGACGGCCACGTGCCGGGGCACCAGCTCGCGCGGGATCGGCGGCGGGGTCGCGCCGGACGGATGCGGGGACGGAGGACGAACGCTCACACTGGCTCCCTTTCGACGTGTCGGAGAGAGCGTATTCCGTGTTCCAGGTGCCACTGCAGATACGCGGCGACCAGCCCGCTGCACTCGGTGCGGTGGCGCGGCTCGGAGGAGTCGGCGGTGGCCCAGTCGCCGCGCAGCAGCGCAGTCATGAGCCCGATCGTCTCTCCGGCCGGGACGGCCGAGCCGGCCGGCCTGCACGCCCCGCACACCACGCCGCCCGCGACGATGGCGAAGGCCCTGACGGCGGGCGCCTGGCACTTGGCGCACGCCTCGAGCGCGGGAGCGTAACCGGCGACCGCCAGCGAGCGCAGGAAGTAGGCGTCGAGCACCAGCCTGGCCTCGTGCGTGCCGTCGGCCAGCGTGCGCAGCCCGCCCACCAGCAGCAGGAACTGCCGCAGCGCCGGCTCCTTCTCGCCGTGCGTCAGCCGGTCGGCGGTCTCCAGCATCGCGGTTCCGGCGGTGTAGCGGGGATAGTCGATCGCCAGCGCCTCGCCGTACGGCCTGATGGTCTCGGCCTGCGTGACGACGTCGAGCGAGCGGCCGGTGTGGAGCTGCAGGTCGACGTGCGTGAACGGCTCCAGCCTGGCTCCGAAGCGCGAGGTGGTGCGGCGCACGCCCTTCGCGACGGCGCGCACCTTGCCGGTGCGCTTGGCCAGGACGGTGACGATGCGGTCGGCCTCGCCGAGCTTCTGCGTGCGCAGGACCACGCCCTCGTCACGGTAGAGACTCACCACCACATCCTATGGCTGCACGGCTTTGGTCACAGACGAGCACTGTTGACACGACTTTGCGCAACCCTCACTAGACTTTGACGCCAGTCCCCGCACCACCCGTTGTTCAACCCCCCGCTACCGCCTCGTTCAACCCCCCGCTACCGCCTCGAAAGGGAGTCATGACCCGCGTGGTCCTGCTGGGCTCTTCGCCCAGCCCCGACACCGCTCCGACCGGCCTGAGGCTGGCCGCGCTGCCTGGCAATCCCACCGTGGCCGAGCGGCTGCGCAGCCAGCTCGTTTCCCTGGATCCGCAGCCCGCCACGATCGCCTCCGGTGACGTGGCCGCCGCGCTGCGCGCCGTGGCAGACGTCGCAGAGTCCGCAACGGAGAACCTTTTCATCATCCCGGACAACTCCGTCGTCCACGACGAGCTGATCTACCAGATCACCAAGGCCAAACGCGGCGCGCTGGCGCTCATCGCGAAGGAGCCGCGCCCCGAGGCGGGTGACGAGGTGCAGGAGGACATCGTCCCCATCGACGAGGCCGAGCCGGAGATCGGCATGAACCGGCTCGAGGGGCTGCCCGTCCGCTCCCGTGCCGGCAAGTCGCGCATCGTCTCGGTCGGCACCGCCAACCACCAGGTCACCAGGCCCAACGCGGTGATGTTGGGCCCGCTCCACATCAGCCTGCGCAACGCCCCGATGCTGGCCGAGACCTGCCGCGCGCTGGCCGACATGGCCGACCGGTTCGGCCCCGACGACGACCTGGTGCAGATCATCGTCTTCGGGCTGGTGCGCAACGGCGTGTCGGTGGGCCTGCGCGGCCGCCGCGACCTGTTCTACCGCCGGGTCACCACCCAGGAGGAGGTCAACGAGGCGGGCGCCGAGATGGCCGGGATGGACGAGGACCGCGCCAGGCTCGACAACGCGGTCAAGGGCGCCGACGGCTTCTTCACCACGTACTTCGTCTCCACCTACTCCCGCTTCATCGCCCGCTGGGCGGCCAGGCGCGGCCTGACGCCCAACCAGGTGACGCTCATCTCGATCACGCTGGGCGTGCTGGCCGCGGCCTGTTTCGCCACCGGCGACCGGCCATGGATGGTCGCGGGCGGCGTGCTGATCTACTTCGCCTTCGTCTTCGACTGCGTCGACGGCCAGGTCGCCCGCTACGCCCGCAAGTTCGGCGTGCTCGGGGCCTGGCTCGACGCCACCTTCGACCGGTTCAAGGAGTACGTCGTCTTCGCCGGCCTGGCCGTCGGCTGGGTGGTCTCCGGCAACGGCGACGACATCTGGATCCTCGCGCTCGCCGCGATCGGCCTCCAGTCGATCCGTCACCTGCTCGACTTCTCCTTCGGCATCTCCAACCGCCGTAAGCCGCCGGCCCAGCTCCCCACGCTGGCGCTCGACGCCCCGTCCGACAGCGATCTCCGCAAGGCGCTGGTGCGCCGCAAGGAGGAGCGCAGCCAGGGCGTCCGCGGCCTGCTGAAGATGTGGTCCAAGGCCGGCAAGTACCGCGCCGTGCACTGGGCCCGCAAGATGATCGTCTTCCCCATCGGCGAGCGGTTCGCGGCCATCGCGATCACCGCCGCCCTCTTCGACGCCCGCATCACCTTCCTCACGCTGGTGATCTGGGGCACCGTCGCCGCCGCCTACACCCTCACCGGACGCCTCATGAGGTCGCTCGCATGATCACCCACCCGCAGGCCGCCACCACCGCCACGCCGGACCCCGACGAGGAACGCCGCCGCGTCCAGACCGCCCGCCTGCTCGCCTACCGCGACGACGGCCCGCTCGTGCACGCGCTGGCCGGCAAGCTCGGCAAGGGCCTGCCGCCCGTCCCCGCCACCCTCGTCGCCCTGCTCGCCATCGTCGCGATCGCCGCCGTCGGCCTGCTGAAGCCGGGGCCGATACTGCTGCTGCCCTCGCTGATCATGCTGGTGCTGGTGCTGCCCACCGCGCCGCGCGACCACCTGGGCCGCTTCGACTGGCTCACCCCGCCGCTGCTGCGCGGTGCCGAGTTCCTCGCCATGATCGTGGTGGCGCTGCAGTCGGGCGCGCCCAGGTGGCTGCTGTTCGTCCTGGTGTACGTGGTGGGTTACCACACCTACGACACCGTCTACCGCACCCGGCAGAGCATCTGGCCGCCCGCCTGGGTCTTCCAGGCGGGGCTCGGCTGGGAGCTGCGGCTGCTCATCATCGGCGCCGCCGCCGCCTTCGACGTCCTCACGCCGGTGCTCGCCGTGCTGACGGCGTACCTGTTCGTGCTGTTCGCGGTGGAGAGTGTGACCAGCTGGGTGCGCCTCGACAAGGCGTCCGCCCAGGCGGGCGCCGACGCCGAGCAGGACCTGGAGGCGTCCCCGGAGGACGCCCTGGAGCAGGCCACCGGCGAGGCCGACAAGGGCTGACCCCACACGTACCTCACCCGGGCGGGCGCCTACTCCGGCGCCCGCCCGGGCTGTTTTCCGCGAGGGACGGCGGGTCCGCCGAGGTCAACGCGTTCGGTGTTGTCAGCGCAGCTCCAGGGGCGGCTCGATGCCGGGAGGGCTCATCGTCGCGGCGATGAACACCGCTGTGAAGTCGGCGGCGCGCATGATTCCCGCGCCGGTCAGGTCGTCGAAGCCGGCCACTTCGAGGTCCCGGCCCTTGGTCATGGCACCGAAGACGGCGAAGTAGATCTCCGCGCCTGGGTAGCGGGCGCGGATCTCGCGGGTGACGTATCCGACGACGTCCGCATGCTTGACCTCGAAGTCGCACAGGACGATCGTCGGGGCCTCCGGCAGCTCCGGGTACACCGAGGCCCGATCGAGCGTGATGGAGTCCCGCCTCTCGTTGCACTTGAGGTAGCCGATGGGGCAGCGCCCGAACTGGGCTGACGCGAGGAAGGTCGCCATGACGAGGCCGGCCTCGTTGACGCCGAAGCAGGCGTCCGCGTCCACCCTGCGCCCGACGTTCTTGATCTGCTGGATGAGGCGTTCGACCCCGTATCCGAACGACGCCCAGGTCAGGTTCAGCAGCTGTCCTGGCCGGGGATTGGGCAAGGAGTAAAGGGAGATCTCGGGGTTGCCGTACTCGAGAGTCGGGACGGCGATTTTGAAATCAGGGCCGATGACATTGGTTTCGGTGAGGAGCCGGTGGCCTTCCGGTCCCGTCCGTGGTGCGGATGGCTCGCCGGTCAAGCCGGCCGCGGTGAACCTGTTCAGCGAGAGCTGATCTTCGGGCGCAAGGCGCTCGTACGCCTCGGCGATCAGATCACCGGGAGAGACGTGCTCGTCCGCCACCCCCGAAGGGCCGCCGCTGTACGCGGTGGCGAGAGTCAGCAGGCTTGGGAAGGTCGGGGGTGATCCGGCTCCGCCGCGAGCACGCGCCCATGTTTCCCAGGCGTTGATGGACGTGCCGCCCAGGCTGGTCTGATGGCCCATCACCTCGTTGTACCGGGCGGCGGCCCGGTCCTGGGAGAGGCCACACGCGTAGCGGTGTGCCTGAAGGCTGGGAATGCCAGGATGCCGACTCATCAGCTCGATCGCGGCTCTTCTGACCGAGCCCGTCTCTTGCCATAGTTGTGTGCCGATACGTGCCAGTTCGCGGCCCCGCGCCTGAGGGCTGCTCCCGGCCCGACCCTGGGTAGATATCGCGCGCCTCCTCATGATTCGGCGCCAGATTAACCATCCCCATGGGCGATCGCCTCAGAAATCGCGAAAACCGGCAGGTCAGCACCGCCCCAAGACCCGAGTGACCGCGGACCTTCTCATAGGTGTTCGGGCGGCTCACCAGCTCTTACCGTCGACACAACACGGGCGCGGCGATCGAGTGCGGCCGCGATCCGGAAGTGGATCGTGGAAGGGAAGGAGTTCGCTCCATGGGGAAGCACGATGACGGCGAGCGGCCTAGTGACAAGCCGGTCGAGAAGCCGAAGCCGAGTCACGACGGACTGCGTCCCGGCCCGCCCGGCAAGCACGAGAAGCCCGCGCAGAAATGAACGCTGGTGAGCGGGGCAACGCTCTCAGCGACAAGATCGCAGACCTCGGCGACGAGTGGCGTGCGGCGATGCACGCCGTTCCCCGGCACCTGTTCATCCCGGACAAGGCATGGTGCCATCCCGACGACGCGCCCGGCTATCCGATCGATAGAGCCGTCGATCCGGGCACCTGGCTGGACGCCGTGTACTCCGACGCCGCGATCGTCACCCAAACGGACGACGGCGCAAGCGACGTGGCCGAGGGAGAGGGGGAGTACACCTCTTCGTGCTCCATGCCGAGCCTGGTCGCGGCGGGGCTGGGGGCGCTCAGTCCCTTCGACGGCGACGAGGTCCTGGAGATCGGCACGGGCACCGGCTGGACGGCGGGGCTGCTGGCACATCGTCTCGGGGACGAGAACGTGACCAGCATCGAGATCGACCGCGCCGTGTTCGACGCGGCCGCCGAGAACCTGAGCAGGTCCGGGCACGAACCCCGGCTGATCCTGGGAGACGGCGCGGCGGGGTGCTCCGAGGGAGCGCCGTACGACCAGGTACACGTCACCTGCGGAGTGCTCGAGGTGCCGTACGCGTGGGTGGAGCAGACCCGGGTCGGCGGTGTGATCGTCCTTCCGTGGATGCCCCGCTGGGAAGGCGGATACCTGACCAAACTGACCGTGACCGGTGACGGTACCGCCGTGGGGAGGTTTCACACCGGTGTCGCGTACATGATGCTCCGCTCACAGCGCTGGAGCCCGCCCCAGCTCGACGGCTCCTACCGGGACTCTGCCAGCTATCTGGACCCACGCAGGGTGGTGCGCTCCTCGACGGGCGCCGGCATCGCCATCGCCGCGACGCTGCCGGACGTGAGCGGCGCGTACGCGGACCAGGACGACGGCGAGTTCCACCTCTCGCTGTGGTCCGGCGACTCCGACGCTCAGGTCCACTACTCCCCCGCTTTCAAGCGCGTGGCGGTCCTGCAACGCGGAGCACGTGATCTGTGGGACGAACTGGAGGCCGCCTATCTGCGCTGGGTCTCGTGGGGCGGTCCGGATCGCGCCAGGTTCGGCATGACCGTCTCCCCCGATGGTCAGCACATCTGGCTCGACACCCCGGCCAACACGGTCAACGGGTCGAGCGCCGAGCCCGGCCTATAGCCGGCTGGTCCGCCTACGGAGGGCCCTCACCCGGTCGGTTCAATCGGCTCCCTCGCGAGGCGAGCTCCCGGCCAAGGCAACCGAGTATCTCGACGAGCCAGTTTGGAGAGCGCTCTCTGCCTCTCTGTCGCAGCAGGGTGGATTTGTTGACAGGGCGTTGTGGGTGTGTTTTCGTCTCGTGAGAGAGCGCTCTCATCGCCCCTTCGCATCCCCCAGGAGCAGCGATGACATCTCGACAACCCACGCGCCGCCGTCGGCTGGCCTCAGTGGCCTCAGTGGTGGGCTCAGTGGTGGGCATGGTCAGCAGCCTGCTGGTCTACGTGGCCGTGAGCGCCTCCGCCGCCGTGCCCCCCACTCCCTCCGGCTGGTCGCTGGTCTGGTCGGACGACTTCGCCGGCCCGTCCGGGTCCGCGCCGTCGTCCGCGAACTGGATCGTCGACACCGGGCACTCGTACCCCGGTGGCCCGGCCAACTGGGGCACCGGCGAGATCCAGAACTACACGTCCAGCCCCTCGAACCTCAGCCTCGACGGCGGCGGGAACCTGCGCATCACCGCGCAGCGCAGCGGCTCGGGCGAGTGGACGTCGGCGCGCATCGAGACCAGGAGGGCCGACTTCAAGCCCGCCGACGGGCGCGTCCTGCGGATCGAGGGCCGCATCCAGATGCCGAACGTGACCGGGCAGGAGGCGCTGGGTTACTGGCCCGCGTTCTGGGCGCTCGGCTCGCCGTACCGGGGGAACTACTGGAACTGGCCGGGCATCGGCGAGTTCGACATCATGGAGAACGTCAACGGCGTCAACGCGGTCTGGGGCGTGCTGCACTGCGGCGTCAACCCCGGCGGGCCGTGCAACGAGACCACGGGTATCGGCAGCAACCGGGCCTGCCCCGGCTCCACCTGCCAGTCCGCGTTCCACACCTACCGCTTCGAATGGGACCGCAGCGTCAGCCCGAACCAGCTCCGCTGGTACGTCGACGGCCAGCAGTTCCACAGCGTCAGCCAGGCGCAGTTCGACGCGGGCACCTGGAACGGCATGACCGGTCACGGCGGCTACTTCCTGCTGCTCAACCTGGCCATGGGCGGGGCGTTCCCGGACGCGCTGGGCGGGCCGACGCCGACCGCGGCGACCGTCCCTGGGCGGTCCATGCTGGTCGACTACGTGGCGGTCTGGCAGAGCGGCGGGCCCACCGTACCCCCGGGCGGCGGCGTGGACGCCCGCTCGACCATCCAGGCCGAGGGCTTCCAGGCGCAGGCGGGCACGATGGTGGAGACGACCACGGACACGGGCGGCGGGCAGAACGTCGGCGCCATCTCCAACGGCGACTGGCTGCGCTATGACCAGGTGGACTTCGGCAGCCAGGCGGCCACGCAGTTCAAGGCCCGCGTGGCCTCCGGCGCGGCGGGCGGGGTGAGCGGGCTGATCCAGGTGCGGCTCGACAGCCCGACTGCCCCGCCGATCGGGGACTTCGCGGTGGCGAACACCGGCGGCTGGCAGAGCTGGCGGACGGTTCCGGCGAACATCTCCGCGGTGACGGGCACCCACACGGTCTACCTGACGTTCAGCAGCGGCCAACCGGCCGACTTCGTGAACGTCAACTGGTTCACCTTCTCGAGCACGTGACACAACGGCCGCGCCCGCCCGGCGCGGGCGCGGCCGGTCTCTTTCAGATGGCCAGGGTCCTGGATGTCGGTGCTGATCGTCGCGACTGCGGAACAATGCCGTTGTGAGCGAACTGCCGGTGATCGACATCGCGCCCCTTCTCACGCGCGGGGACGCGGCCCACGCGACGGCGGACGAGATCGGCGCCGCCTGCCGTGACAGCGGCTTCTTCTACGTCACAGGCCACGGCGTGCCACCAGAGCTGCCTGCCCGGCTCGACGCGGCGAGCAGGACGTTCTTCGCGCTCCCCGCCGAGGTGAAGAACGAGATCTCGATGGACCGGGGCGGCCGGGCCTGGCGCGGTTTCTTCCCGGTCGGTGGCGAGCTGACCTCGGGCAGGCCGGACCTCAAGGAGGGCGTCTACTTCGGCGCCGAGGAGCCGCCGGGCGACCTGCCGCTGCACGGCCCGAACCTGTTCCCCGAGCAGGTGCCCGAGCTGCGCGCCGCCGTCCTGCGCTACCTGGACGAGATGACCGGTGTCGCGCAGACGGTGATGTCCGGCATCGCCCTCAGCCTGGGCCTGGACGCGGACTACTTCCGCACCGGCTACACCGCCGACCCCACCGTCCTTTTCCGGATATTCCACTACCCGCCCGCCCCGCCGGACAGCGACGCGTGGGGCGTCGGCGAGCACACCGACTACGGCCTGCTCACGCTGCTGCTCCAGGACTCCAACGGCGGCCTCCAGGTGCACACCTCCACCGGCTGGACGGACGCGCCCCCGCTGCCGGGCACGTTCGTCTGCAACATCGGCGACATGCTCGACAAGCTCACGGGCGGCCTGTACCGCTCGACCCCGCACCGGGTCCGCAACCTCAGCGGCAACGACCGCCTGAGCTTCCCGTTCTTCTTCGACCCCGGCTGGCACAGCGAGGTGCCGCCGCTCCCGTACACCCCCGGCGGGCGCGCCCGCTGGGACGGCCAGGACCTGCGCGCCTTCACCGGCACGTACGGCGAGTACCTGGTCTCGAAGGTCTCCAAGGTCTTCCCACAGCTCGCGCAGGACCTGTAGCGAGCCTAGGCCGACTCCCTGACCACGAGCCGGGCGGGCAGCACGACCGACGTGGTGTGCCTGCCGTCGAGCCGCGACAGCAGGAGCCTGGCCAGCGCCATGGCCTGCTCGTTGACCGGCACCCGGACGGTGGTGAGCTGAGGCGTGGTGCAGGAGGCGGCGTCGATGTCGTCGAAGCCCACGACGGCCAGGTCGTCCGGCACCCGCCTGGCCGCCTCCCGCGCCGCCTGGAGGGCGCCGATGGCCAGGTGGGCACCAGCGCGATCGTGTCGGTGCGCCGCGTGACCAGGCTCCTGGCGGCGGCGTTGGGCACGTAGCCCAGCTCCCTGACGGCCTGGAGCACCGATGATCGCAAGTTTGCCCCGGTTGGCGCGTCGCGCGCCACCGCGGCGAGGCGATATACAGAGCGCGTGGAACTGGACAGGCTGGACCGTGACATCATCACCGCGCTCGTGGAGGACGCCCGCGCCACCTACGCGGAGATCGGGCACCAGGTCGGGCTGAGCGCGTCGGCCGTCAAGCGGCGGGTCGACCGGCTGCGCGAGGCGGGCGCGATCACCGGGTTCAGCGCCAGGGTGGCGCCGCAGGCGCTCGGCTGGACCACCGAGGCGTACGTGGAGCTGTTCTGCCAGGGCAAGACCAAGCCATCCGACATCGCGCTGGCCGTCGCCAGGTTCCCCGAGGTCGTCGGCGCGGCCACCATCACCGGCGAGGCCGACGCGCTGCTGCACATCAGGGCGACGGACGTGCGGCACGTCGAGCAGGTGATCGAGCGGCTGGCGGCCGAGTCCTTCGTGGTGCGCACGAAGAGCGCGATCGTGCTGTCGAGGCTGATCGAGACGCCCACGGGCGCGGCCCTTCCGGACACGCGCAACAGATCGGGTGTCAGTGCGTGAGACTCGCAACGAAACACCGCCAACACGCAATGCCGCCCGCTTGGCCTGCATAAACGTACTTTCTTAGGCTGTCTCCGTCCCCTTCGGACATCACCCGACAACCACGACGGAGACCTGCATGCCCAAGCACTTCCTGATGTGCCGCCCCGATTTCTTCACGGTGGAGTACGCGATCAATCCGTGGATGGATCCCGAGGCGGGCGCCGACCGCGAGGTCGCGATCCGGCAGTGGGAGGGCCTCAAGTCGGCGTACGAGAGCCTCGGGCACAAGGTCAGCCTGATCGATCCGGTCGAGGGCCTGCCGGACATGGTGTTCGCCGCGAACGGCGCCCTCGTGGTCGGCGGACGCGTCTACGGCGCCAGGTTCACCTTCCCGGAGCGCGCCGCGGAGGGCCCCGCCTACCTGCGCTGGTTCGCCGACAAGGGCTACCCGGTGACCGAGCCGACGCACGTGAACGAGGGCGAGGGCGACTTCCTCACCCTGGACGAGGTGATCCTGGCCGGTACGGGCTTCCGCACCGACCTCGCCGCGCACCAGGAGGCACAGGAGTCACTCGGGCGGCCGGTGATCTCGTTGACGCTGGTGGACCCGCGTTTCTACCACCTCGACACGGCGCTGTTCTCACTCGACGGCCGGAACGTCGCCTACTACCCGGGCGCCTTCTCCCAGGGCAGCCAGGAGGTGCTCCGCCGGCTGTTCCCGGACGCGGTGCTCGCGACCCGCGAGGACGCCGAAGTGCTCGGCCTCAACGCGGTCAGCGACGGCACGAACGTGATCATCAACTCCGAGGCCGCCGACCTCCAGCTGGAGCTGAAGCGGCGCGGGTACGAGGTGATCCCCGTCGAGCTGTCCGAGCTGCGCAAGGCGGGCGGCGGCCCGAAGTGCTGCACACTGGAGATCAGGGGGGACAACTGACATGAGCACCAGCGCGGAGCTGATCGAGGCCAGCGAGCGCCGCAGCGCGCACAACTACCACCCGCTCCCCGTCGTCATCCACGAGGCGCACGGCGCCTGGGTCACCGACGTCGACGGTGAGCGGTACCTGGACTTCCTGTCCGGTTACTCGTCGCTCAACTTCGGCCACGGCAACCCCAAGATCATCGAGGCGGCCCAGGAGCAGCTCAAGAACCTGACGCTCACCAGCCGCGCGTTCTACCACGACCAGTTCGCGAGGTTCTGCGCCGGGCTCGGCGACCTCACGGGCAAGGACATGATCCTGCCCATGAACACCGGCGCGGAGGCCGTGGAGACCGCGATCAAGGTGGCCCGCAAGTGGGGCTACGAGGTCAAGGGCGTCGAGCCGGACCAGGCCAACATCGTCGTGATGGAGGACAACTTCCACGGCCGCACCACCACGATCGTCAGCTTCTCCACCGACCCCGACGCGCGCGGCGGCTTCGGCCCGTACACCCCTGGCTTCCGGATCGTGAAGTACGGCTCGGTCGAGGCGATCCGCGAGGCGATCGACGCGAACACGGTCGCGGTGCTGGTCGAGCCGATCCAGGGCGAGGCCGGGGTGCTGGTGCCGCCGGACGGCTACCTGACGCAGGTGCGCGAGCTGTGCACGGAGCAAAACGTCCTGATGATCGCCGACGAGATCCAGTCGGGTCTCGGCCGCACCGGGCGGACGTTCGCCTGCGACCACGAGGGCGTCGTGCCGGACGTCTACGTCCTGGGCAAGGCGCTGGGCGGCGGCGTGGTCCCCGTCTCGGCGATCGCCGCGAACGAGGACGTGCTCGGCGTGATCCAGCCCGGCCAGCACGGCTCCACGTTCGGCGGCAACCCGCTGGCCTGCGCCGTCGGCAACGCGGTGATCGACATCCTGAACACCGGCGAGTACCAGGAGCGGGCCTCCAGGCTCGGCGAGCTGCTGCACGCGCGGCTGCGCGAGCTGATCGGCGACGGCGTGGTGACCGTGCGCGGGCGCGGGCTGTGGGCGGGCGTCGACATCGACCCGTCGTTGGCCACTGGCCGCGAGGTGTCCAAGGCGCTGATGGCGCGCGGCGTGCTGGCCAAGGACACGCACGGCTCCACGATCCGGCTCGCGCCGCCGATCGTGATCTCCGAGGAGGACCTCCTCTGGGCCGTCGACCGGCTTGCGGACGCGATCGCCTCGTTCAGGTAGTCCACGTCACAGGCCACAGGCCACAGGCGGCAACGGCACGGCTCGCAGCCCGGAGGGTGCGAGCCGTGCCACCCCGCGTGTGCCTGAGCGGGGTGAGATGGGCGCATGCTGTACGCCACGCGAGGCCGAGCGGGTGTGCCGCCCGTGGGTTACCGGGAGCGCGTCGGTTCCGGCCTGCCTGCCGCGGACTCGATCGGCGTCGGGGTCACCGTCGTCGCCTTCTCATCCGTGACGGAGTGGGTGGGGGATGGCATCGACTTCGCGGTGAGCGTGATGGTGGGGACGGGCCCGACCGTCTCGGTGATCGTCTCCCCGATGGGCGTCGGCTCGGCCGTCGCGGTCATCTCCGCCGTCGGCGTCGCCGTCGCGGGCTCGGCCGTCGACATCGAGCAGCTGTCGTCCTTGCTCGCGTCGGGCGCGTCCGGCAGCTCGTCCACGACCTCGACGTTCAGCTGCGCGGTCAGCGCGAGCAGACTGCCCTTGGGCGCCTTGGCCAGCTTCTCGTCCACGACCGTGGCCCGCTCGCCCAGCAGCATGTGCGTGTCGGGCGTGAAGATGAGCTGTTCGAGCGTCCCCCACGGCGAGACGTGGCCGAGCGCCACGCCCTTGCGCCCGGCCGAGTCCTCGACCCCCTCGGCCACCTGCACGCCCGGGATCGCCTTGGCCGCCTCGAACAGCGCCTCACGCTGCGGCCGGGGCAGGTAGGTCTCCCTGAACAGGTCGCTCACGTCCTTGAACGCCCGCGCGTCGGCGTCCTGCCCCTTCGACGTGTCCTTGGTCACGTCCTTGTAGAGGCGCTCGCGCAGCGCGGCCGGGTCGGTGGGCAGCGTGCTCAGGTAGGCGTAGTCGCGCCGGTAGTCGCCCATCCGGCCGGGGCACGACGCGAGCTGACCCCAGGACGACCCCTGCCAGTCCTTCGCCTCCTTGGGGAGCTGCTCGCCGGGCCACGGCTTCGGCTCCCTGCCCTCGATCAGCAGCAGCCCGTCGGCGCTCCCGTCGACCGACTGCCAGATCTTCCTGTGCGTCCGGTACAGGTAGTGGGTGTTGCCGTCCTTGGAGAAGGACTCCGACGTGAACATGGTGTCGGACTCGACCAGGATGAACTGGCCCGGCTTCGGGTCCAGCTCGTGCGGTATGACGGCGGCCGACACCGACGTGCCCGGCCCGCCCGCGCCCGTCCCCTGCGCTGACAGCGTCACGGCCACGCCCCCGACCAGGGTGACGGTCACCCCGAATGCGGCCGCCGTCTGCCAGCCCAACCGCGGGAGGCGAAAGCGCCGCCCGCCGCGCGTCTCCTGCACCAACCGTTCGCGGGCCCGTGCCCGCGCGTCCTCCTCGAACCTCGGAGCGGCCGGACGGCCCTCCGCGAACACCCGAATCTCGTCATCCATGCTGGGGCTCCTCTGCGAAAGGGTCGATGCCGCCGAGCGCCCTGCGCACCTTCACGCGCAGCCGGTGCAGCCTGGACCGGACCGTGCCCACGGGCACGCCCAGCGCGAGCGCCGCCTCCTCGTAGGTGAGGTCCGCCCACGCCACGAGCAGCAGCAGGTCACGCTCGCCCGCGCTGAGCCTGGTCAGCGCGCGGGCCAGCCTGGGCTGGAGCTGCTCGGCCGTCACCCGGTCCGCGCTGCGCTCGTCGAACGTGCCCGGACGCTCGACGCTCACCTTGGCCATGGCCTGGTTGCGCCGCCGTTCCGCCCTGCGGTGCTGGGCCACGACCTTGGTGGCGATGCCGTACAGCCAGGGCCTGGCGTCGGGCCACGACCGGTCGTACCGCGCCCTGGACCGGAACGCGACGAGGAACACCTCTCCTGTCACGTCCTCGGCCAGTTCGGGTCCGAGCCGTCGGGCGGCGTACCTGTGGATCTCGTCGGCATGCCGGTCGAACAGCTCGGCGAAGATCTCAGGGTCGCCGAGCGAATGCCCGATCAGCGTCGAGTCGTCCAGCGTTTCAGGTTTCTCCTGAACACCCACCACGTCGCGGTCCTCTCTCATGCGGTCACCCTGTTGTTGGCCGCACCCGGGACCCCGGTTCCCACTATTTCTGGCGCCGCCAGGCGAGCAGGCCGTCGGGCGCCGTGTCCTGGACGAATCCGGCGGCGTCCAGTTCGGCCTCGAGGGCCCGCCTGCCCGGCCGGTGGCTCTCGCTGATCACCTCGTCCTCGCTGATGACGACGCCGTGCTGGGTGATCTGGTAGAGGAAGCGGTACCGGACCATCTCGCCCTCGACGGCGAGCGCCTGGCCCTGGATCTCGTAGAGATGGCGGCCGACCTGGTAGGAGCCCATGACCTCGAGGGGGCCGGGGGCGGGCGGGGTCCAGGGCCGCCAGTTGAACACCAGCAGGCCGCCGGGTTCGAGCTGCCTGGCCAGCACCGGCCAGAGCGCCTGCCGGTCCTCGGGGCGCAGGCCGTACAGGACGGAGATCATCACGACGGCCTCGACGGGCTCGTCGACGTCCACGTCGAGGGCGCTGCAGGGCAGGACGGTCACCCGCGACAGCAGGCCGGGGCGTTCGGCCAGGCGGGAGACCAGGACCGAGCGCATGCCGAGCGACGGCTCGACGGCGTAGATCTCGGCGGGTGTCTCCCAGGCGATGAGCTCGGTGATCAGGCCGGTGCCGGCGCCGATCTCCATGACGCTGCGGCGCACGCCGCTCAGGAGGGGAGGAAGCAGCCGGCGGATCTCTGGAACGTGCCCGTCCTCGTGCCACAGGTCGTAGAACGGGACGGCGACGGAGTACTGGTCTGCGTTCACAAACTATGAACGATAACCGTTTTCATGGCAGCTGTATAGAATCGATCCTCTTGACGGCGTTGCCTGTAGATTCATACCAGGTGATCCGGTTGGGCAGGGTAAGTGTGGCCAGCGCGTTCTGGAACCACGGCCCCTTGACCACCCGCCAGCGGAACGGCGGCTTCGGGATCCGGGCCAGCCGCGCCAGCAGGCCGCCGACCAGCGTGGCGAGGCCGAACTGGCTGAAGACGTTGGCCCAGCGCAGCAGCGGGCTGAGCGGGTTGCGGATCGGCGAGCAGACGATCTGGTAGATCGGCTCGCCCCGCGCCTTGGCCACGTACGAGTAGTGCACGTCGCCGGAGAGAATCAGCACCGGCTTGCCGAGGCGCATCAGCAGCCTGCTCAGGTCCTCGAAGGAGCGGCGGAAGGCCGCCCAGTGCTCCAGGTCGAACGCCTGCCTGAACCGCTCCGACAGCCGTCGCACGGTCGAGCCCCACACGCCGTCGCACAGCGCCTCGTTCCAGTTCTGCACCGCGTGGACGCCCTCGGGCAGCAGGAACGGGATCGAGGAGCCGATGACCAGCCGGTCGGCGGGCCTGGAGACCTGCTCTTCCAGCCAGGCCCACTCCACCGGGTCGAGCATCCGCCGGTCGCCGGGGGTGAGCTGTCTGGCGCACCGGGAGTCGACCATGATGAGGCGGGTGCCGCCGAGCTCGCGGGCGTAGCTCCAGCGGCTGCTGCTCGGCTCGGCGTCGGCCCGCTCGGCGAAAGCGTCGAGCGCGTCGCCGCCCGCGCCCTTGAGCAGGCTCCGCAGCAGCGGGTCGGCCGCCCGCTCCGCCGGCGACAGGTTGCCCAGGTGCTGGTAGACCCAGTACGCGCCGAGCCCGGCGATCACCCGGCGGCGCCACCAGCTCGTCGCGGCCATCTCCTCGCGCCAGGTCTGGGAGGTGTTCCAGTCGTCGCGCAGGTCGTGGTCGTCGAAGATCATCGCCGTGGGGAGGGTGGACAGCAGCCAGCGGATCTCCGGGTCGGTCCAGGCCTGGCGGTAGAGCTCGGCGTACTCCTCGAAGTCGGCGATCTCGCCGTGCGGCGGGTCGTCCCTGCGGGCGCTGATGAACTCCAGCATCTCGGGCGACGGGTTGTCGGCGTACACCTGGTCGCCGAGGAGCAGCAGCAGGTCGGGCCACTCCTCCTCGCCGGCCGTCGCCAGGTGCTCGCCGTAGGAGCGCAGCACGTCCTCGCCCTGGGTGAGGACGTGCGCGGTGTCGTGCGGAACGCTGGTGCGGCACGAGCCGAACGCCAGCGTGTGCGGCCCCTCGGCGCCGAGCAGCCGGATCCGGCTCGGCGGCCGGCCTTCCAGCGGCCAGACCCGCTCGCCGTCGAGCTCCACGGCGTAGGAGTCGACGTCGGCCGTCAGGCCGGTGAGGTCGACCAGGGCGTAGTGGTGCCCGTGCACCGTGAACGTGGGAGCCCAGTAGTCGGCGCTGTAGTCGGCGCTGTAGCCGGCCCCGTCGCCGGTAGCGCCCGCCCGCACGAAGACCGTGCAGGGCTCGCTGGTCTCCACCCAGACCGTGGCACTGTCGGCGTCGACATAGCGCAGCATCGGCCCGACCACCAGTGCGGGCATCCCACCCCCCGATTTCGCCAGTTAGGCACACTCGCGACCTGCGGCCTGCCAGAGTGGCACGTTCACAGCTCGACGATCAGCAGCTTGGATCTGATGACAGCAGATCAGCTCCGGCGCGGCAACGCAAAACCGATGCGATGCCAAACGCCCCGCCTTAGGCTGATCACGACAAGAACGCCCACATGGGTGAGGCAACGGCGCCTTACCCGGTTACCGGGCGTCCATAACAGGAGGACTCTCTTCCATGACCGTCATGGTGCCGTCAACGACGCCGGCCCTGATCACACCTGGCCGCCAGGCCCTCGACTCCGCTCTCCACCAGCTCGCCCAGGCAGCCGACCACCTCGGCCTCGACGACGGCCTGCGCACGATGCTCGCCACCCCCCGCCGCTCGCTGACCGTGTCGGTGCCGGTGCGGCGCGAGGACGGCCGCATGGACGTCGTCCAGGGCTTCCGGGTCCAGCACAACGTCTCGCGCGGCCCCGCCAAGGGCGGCATCCGCTTCCACCCCAGCACCGACATCCACGAGGTCACCGCGCTCGCGATGTGGATGACGTGGAAGTGCGCGCTGGTCGGCATCCCGTACGGCGGCGCCAAGGGCGGCGTCGCCGTGGACCCGGGCGCGCTCACCGTCCTCGAACTGGAGCGGCTGACCCGCCGCTACGTCAACGAGATCCTGCCGCTGATCGGCCCGGAGAAGGACATCCCCGCGCCCGACGTCGGCACCGACGAGCAGACCATGGCCTGGATCATGGACACCTACAGCGTCAACACGGGCTACTCGGTGCCCGGCGTGGTCACCGGCAAGCCGATGACGCTGGGCGGCTCGCTCGGCCGGGCGGGCGCGACCTCGCGGGGCGTCCAGATCGCGGCCCTCGCCGCACTCGGCCACTCGCCCGAGGGCGTGACCGTGGCCGTGCAGGGCTTCGGCAAGGTGGGCGCGCTCGCCGCGCAGTACCTCGCCGACGCGGGCTGCAAGGTCGTCGCCGTCTCCGACGTCACCGGCGCGGTGCACGCCGCCGGCGGGCTGGACGTCGCCGGCCTGCGCGCCTGGGTCGCCGAGTCGGGCGGCGTGCGCGGCTACCGCCACGCCGACGCCCTCACCCACGAGGAGCTGTTCGAGCTGGACGTGGACGTCCTGGTGCCCGCGGCGCTGGAAGGCGTCATCACCGCGGAGAACGCCCCGCAGGTGCGGGCCCGTCTCATCGTGGAGGGCGCCAACGGGCCCACCACACCCGGCGCGGACGAGATCCTCACCGCCAACGGCACCACGGTGGTGCCCGACATCCTGGCCAACGCGGGCGGCGTGATCGTCTCCTACCTGGAGTGGGTGCAGAACATGCAGGCCTACTCGTGGAGCGCGAGCGAGGTCGAGCTGAAGCTGCGCGACCTGATGGAAGGCGCCTACGCCGAGGTGCAGGCGCTGGCGGCCGGCCGCGGCCTCACGTTGCGGCAGGCGGCCCACGCCATCGGCGTCGGACGGGTGGCCGAGGCCCACCGGATGCGCGGCCTGTACCCGTGACACCCTGAACCGGTGGGCCAGGACACGCTCGGAGTCGTTCTCCATCCTGGAGGGGACCGTCCGCATCTACGACGGCTCCCGCTGGATCGACACCACTCCCGGTGACTGGGTGCTCGTCCCGGAAGGCCGGATCCACGCCTTCCGGGACGAGCCGGGCGAGCCAGCCACGATGCTGCTCCGCTTCGCCCCCGGCGCTCCCCGCGAAGGCTCCTTCGAGGGGCTGCTGGACCTGGCCGGCAAGAGCGAGGAGGAGAAGGCGGAGTTCTGCACCTACTGGCTCCCGTGGACACACCCTGGCCTGCGTCGTCCTTATCGCCGGTCAGTGGGTTTCGCCGGTCGCCCGGCAGCCGCCCGGGCCTCGGCCGGCTCCGGCGGCGAACCGCACCATGCGGCGAGGGCGGCGCGTAGGCCGGAGGCACGGGCGGCGGGGTCCTTGGCGGCGCTCGCCCAGGCGATGTATCCGTCCGGACGGACCAGCATGACGGGCAGGCGGGTGCTTCTCGGCGTGGCGTGCATCACCTGCGCCGGCGGAGGGCTCACCGTCAGCGCCGGCTCGTCGGCAGGGGCCAGGAGCACGAAGCGCCCGGCGCGCAGCGCCTCGTACAGCCGCGCCGGCTCGCCGGTCAGGCGGACGTCCGGGATGCGCCGACCGGCCAGCGAGTGCGATCCGCCAGGCGCCGGGTACGAGATCGCGAGGCCGGAGATGGCCTCCCGCATCCGGCGGGCGGCAGGCGAGAACCGGTTCATGATGATCGGGAGCGTCGCGCGGGTGAGCCTGTCCCACCAGGTGCGGGCCAGGGCGGTGCTGAGCAGGCGGCCGCTGAGTCGCACGGCCCTGCTGCCCACCGGATGCCGTTCGGCGTGGTAGGTGTCGAGCAGGCCGTCCGGTGCCCAGCCCTGCACCGCCGCGGCGAGCTTCCAGCCGAGGTTGGCCGCGTCCTGCAGGCCGGTGTTCATCCCCAGCCCGCCTACCGGGGAGTGCACGTGCGCGGCGTCGCCGGCCAGGAACACCCGGCCGACGCGGTAGCTGGGAACCTGCCGCTCGTCGCTGTGGAAGCGCGTCAGCCAGTGCGCGTCGTGCATGCCGAAGTCGGTGCCCATGACGCGACGGGTGATGTCGCGCAACTCCTGGAGAGTGACGGGCGCGCTGCTGGGAAGCTGCCGCCGCCGGTCCCAGGCGATGATCCGGTATCGCCCGTCACCGAAGGGGGCGATGAAGCAGAAGCCCTCCGCGCCGGTGTAGAGGGCCAGTCCACGGGCTGGGGGCTCGGTCAGCCGGACGTCGGCCAGCATGACCGACTCCACCACGGAACGCCCGAGGAACGGAACGCCGAGCGCGTCGCGTACGACGCTGCGCACGCCGTCGGCGCCCACCACGAACTTCGCTCGCCGGGTGTGCACGCTGCCGTCGATGCGCATGTCCACGTCCACCCCGTCGGCGTCCTGGCGGAGACCGACGACCTCGGCTCCGCGCAGAACCTCCACGCCGAGCCCGGAGGCGCGGTTCTCCAGCACGCGTTCGGTGTTGTACTGCGGGGTGCCCAGCAGGAACGGGAAGCGTGACCGCAGCGGGGACAGATCGAGTTCCAGGTCGCCGAACACCATCGTCCTGAAGATCGTGCCTGTCTCGATCAGCTCGTCGGCGACGCCCCGGGCGTCGAGCTCTTCCAGCGTCCTGGCGTGCACGCCGAAGGCCCGGGAGAGCTTCGAGCCTTGAGGCTCCCGCTCCACGAGCATGCAGGCGACGCCTCTCGCGGCGAGGTCTCCCGCGAGCAGCAGGCCGGTGGGGCCGGCTCCTACGATCAGGACGTCGGTGTCGAAGAGTGCCATCAGTGTCTCCCTTTGGGCGCCTTGCGGCGTGATCGCCTGGGAGGAGATGACGATTCGCTGCTCTGTGTACGTTCCTCTGTATACGTTCCGCTGTGCACGTTCCGCTGTCGTGTGACGAGCCGTCCACGGCAGCGTCCCGTTCATCGTACGACCGGGCCTGTTCACGGCCCGCACCCTGGGTGCTCCTACGCGGCGGCGTGCCCGTCGCCCATCGGGCCGTGGCCCGGCACGATCGTCTCCAGTTCGGGCAGCGCCCCGCGCATCCGGCGCAGCGCGACTGGGCGCGGCACCGGATCACCGGTCACGCGGACCTGTTCGCCCGAGTCATCACGCCGTAGCTCAGTCGGGATCTTCACGACCGCTTCGACCTGTCCTGTTTCCTGATGGTCTCTCCCGGATGAGCCGCGTTCGTCGCGCACCGGCGGCCGAAGCTTTCCGCGGATCTTCGGCAAAGGCAGTGTCGCAGGTCAGAGGCGTGATCAACTTCGTTCTAGAGTGGGGACGTGCTCAGGTTGGCGCTGTCACTCGTCCTGCTCGCCCCGACCGGCGTCTCCGAGGCGTCCCTGCGCAACGTACCGGTGAACAAGGTGCTGACGCCCGGCGGCGACCGTCTGGGCTACGCCCCCGTCCCCAGGCCGTACACCGGAGCGCGGCGGCTGACCGGGGCGCTGCTCGGCCGTGACAGCGTGACCGGCACGCACGTGCTGTGCGGGGGATCGGTGATCGACTCGCCCAGCCGCAGCCTGGTGCTGACGGCCGCGCACTGCCTCTACCACGAGGGCCGCAGGCTCAAGGAGGTCGCCTTCCTGCCCGGCTTCGACCGGGGCTACCCGCCCCTGGGCGTCTGGCCCGCCCTGCGGACGTGGGTGCCGCACCGCTGGCTGCGCCGGCAGTACGCGGCGGCGCTGCCCTACGACGTGGCCGTGGTCGCCGTGGGGCGGCGCGGCCGGCGACTGGAGGACGTGACGGGCGGGGGCCTGCCCGTGCTGCCCACCCGTCGCGGCACCTCGCTGCGCGGCCTGGAACTGCTGAGCTACCCCGCGGGCAGGCGGTACCCCGGGACGCGGATGTACCGCTGCCTGGGCGACGCGGCCGAGGCGACCGACAGGGGGCCGGGCGTGCTGGTCACGCGGAACTGCCACTCCCCCGCCGGGGGCAGCGGCGGTCCTGTTCTGTCCGGCGGGGCGGTGGCGGGCGTGGTGTCGTCGTCCAGCCCGCTGCGCGACCGGAACGGGTTCACCGTGATATCGCGCCTGGGCGGCCGGGCGTTCAGCGGCATGCTGGCCAGGGCCGACAGGTGGATGCAGCTCAGGACGCCCGCCTGACGACGTCCTCGCAGACGTCCTCGCAGATGGCGTGGGTGAGCAGAGCGTCGTCGGCGTCGATCCGCCGGCCGGCGCGGACCGCGGCGAGGAAGTCCAGGCAGACCTGCTCGATGCCGCGCTGCCTGGACACCGGCACCCAGTCGGGCCGCCTGGCGAGCGTCTCGCCGCCCGCGTAGTCGATCACGTCGCCGAGGTTGACCACGCGGCGCTTGACGCCGTCGCCCATCACCTCGCAGGTCTCCTCGGCGGCCCCGCTGACCCGGTTCATCACGCCGATGGCGGTGAAGCCGTCGCCCGACAGCTCCAGCACGATGTGCTCCAGCAGGCCGCCGCTGGTGCGGGTCCTGATCCTGGTGTCGGTGACGTCGCCGGGGACGAGGAAGCGCAGCGTGTCGACCACGTGGATGAAGTCGTCGAAGACCGCCCGCCGGGGCACGTCGGGGTAGTTCTGGCGGTTCTTCTCCATCAGGATGAGATGGCGGGGCAGGGCCGCCAGGTCGGCGTAGCCGGGGGCGTAACGGCGGTTGAAGCCGACCATGAGCGACCTGTCGCGGGCCTTCGCGAGCCGCGCCAGGCGTTCGGCGTCGGCGAGGTTGTCGGCGATCGGCTTGTCGACGTAGACGTGCACCCCGGCCTCGAGCAGCGGCTCGACCAGTTCGGGGTGCGCGCCGGTGGCGGCGTGCACGAACGCCGCGTCGACCCCCGCCTTGATCACCTCGTCGACGGACGTGGACCGGGCGGCGATCCGGTAGGTGTCGCCGAGCCGGTCCAGGACCCTGGTGTTGCGGGTGCACAGATGCAGGTCGAGGCCGGGCTGGGCGGCCAGTACGGGGAGGTAGGCCTTCTCCGCGATGTCGCCCAGGCCGATCATGGCTGTTCTCATCCGTCGAGCGTAACCTTCAGCGCCTGGTCGATCGGGGTGGGCCCGACACCGAACGCGTCCTGGAAGGCCGAGGAGTCGAGGACGTAGGGCGCGGTGAACTGGTAGCGGACGTGCGACAGTTCGCCGATCATGGGCGAGACCAGGCCGGCCGCCCTGAGCAGCGGCCACGGGAGCTGCGCCATCCTGGGGGCGGGCCTGCCCAGGATGGCCGCCATCCGCTCGCCGAGCTGGCGGAAGGTCAGCGGCTCGGCGGTGGGCACGTGCCAGGGGCGTCCCCAGGCTCGCTCGTCGCCGCCCGCGACGATCAACGCGTCGGCGACGTCCGGCAGGTACGTCCAGCTGTGCGGGACGTCGGCGGGCCAGATCAGCCTGATCGTCCTGCCCGCCCTGAGCGGGACGAGGAAGCGGTCGCCGAGGTAGGACTGGTCGGTGGCGCCGGGGCCGAAGTAGTCGGAGCCGCGCACCTCGGTCGTCCTGATGCGGCCGGCGCGGTGCGCGGCCAGCGCGTCCTCCCAGATCCGGGCCCGCACCCGCGCCTTGGGGGTGTCGGAGGCGAGCGGCAGGTCCTCGGTCATCGGGCCGGTGACGGGGCCGTACGGGTAGAGGTTGCCGAGGATGACCAGCACCGCGCCGGTCGCCTCGGCGGCGGCCAGGAACGACTCGGCCATCGGCGGCCAGTCGGTGAGCCAGCGGTGGTACTTCGGGTTGACGCAGTTGTAGAGGACGTCGGCGCCCCTGGTGACCTCGGTCAGCTTCGCCCTGTCGGCGACGTCGGCCGCCACCTTGCGGGCTCCGGCGGGACCGCTGCCCGACCGGGTCACGACCGTGACCTCGTGGCCCCGCTCCAGGAGCTTGCGGGCCAGATGCGCGCCGACCTGCCCGGACCCGACGACGACGTGCTTGGACATAATCAGACCTGCTTCCACACGATGCGAAGGATGGCGTTGAGAACGAAGGCGGCGGCGAAGACGGCCGCCGGGGCGGCCGCGCCGGCTGCGTAGAGGGCCAGCGCCCCGCCGCCGAACCAGACAATTTCCAGGGCCGCGCGGGCGAGCCCGGTGAGCGGGAAGGTGGCGTTGGCGCCACCTCCCGCGCCGAACAGCGCCCAGGCGGCGATGAACAGGGCGGGGCCGCCCAGCCCGGCGAGCAGTTTGACCGCCCAGTTCGGGCTGACGGTGAACCCCCAGTAGGCCACCGAGGCGAGCACGCCGAGCTCCAGGAAGAACATCAGGGCCGCGTTGGCCCCTTTCGCGATGGCGAGCATGCCGTCCTCCGTGACTGACGTTCACTTGCAAGAGCAATGCTCTCCCAAGAGAGCAGCGATCGTCAAGAGCGGTGCTCTCGATTTTTCTCACTGCTCTGATAGCGTATGGAACATGACAGCAAGCCGAACCGCGAGAGAACGAGTCAGGGCCGAACTCACCAGGGAAATCGCCGACCTCGCCCGCCGCCAACTCGCCACCGAGGGCGCGGGCGGTCTGTCACTGCGCGCCGTGGCCAGGGAGATGGGCATGGCCTCCTCGGCCGTCTACCGCTACTTCCCGAGCCGCGACGACCTGCTGACCACACTGATCATCGACGGCTACAACGCGCTCGGCGAGGCGGTCGAGCAGGCCTACGCCGCCTCGCCGCCCGGCGACTTCACGGG
Organism: Nonomuraea sp. NPDC005983; assembly: GCF_040614375.1. Lineage (NCBI taxonomy): Bacteria > Bacillati > Actinomycetota > Actinomycetes > Streptosporangiales > Streptosporangiaceae > Nonomuraea > Nonomuraea sp. NPDC005983. Next base: position 12,943 of record NZ_JBEXUP010000041.1, on the reverse strand, counting down.
ACGCTGGCTGACGGCCTGCCACGCCGTCCGCGACTGGGCGCTGGCCCACCCGCACGAGTACGCCCTGCTCCACGGCTCGCCGGTGCCCGGCTACCAGGCGCCACAGGACACGATCGCCGCCAGGGTCCGCGACGTCACGGTGTTCGGCAGGATCGTCTCCGAAGCCTGGCGGGCAGGCGCGATCACTCCGCCCGCCGAGACCATCACTCCCCCGCCCTCGCTGGCCCCCGACGCGGCCAACGTCCGCTCGGTCATGCCGGACGTCCCCGACATGCCCGACGACGTGATATTCCGCGCCTTGACCGCCTGGACCGCCCTGTACGGCTGGGTCAGCTTCGAGCTGTTCGGCCAGTTCAACAACACGATCGAGGAGCGGCGCACAGCTTTCGAGCACTCGATGCGCCTCACGGGCGAGCTGATGGGCCTCACTCCCGACAGCCGTGCGTGAACAGCGGCACGACGACCCCGGACCGGTCCACCGAGCCGGTACGGCCTGCTGCGCGAGGCCGCCCGGAGGAGATGCCCCCGATGAGGGTGGGTGAGATGGGCGCGCTCATCGGGGGCGTGCCCGGCCTGGAGCTACGGGGGAAGATCCGGCCGGACGTTCTGGCGGCGGCCCCACTCCCTCCACGAGAAGACGGCACCGCCCAGCTCTGACCGACTGCGCGCTCAGCCAGGACCGCGCCCACCGACCGACCTCGAGACCGGTCCGGGAGCAGACAGGGCGTGGCAAGGAGGGACGACCTGGATGGCGCACCAGATGGTACGGCCAAGCCCACGACCGTGCTCTCGGGCTCCCCAGTCCTGCGAGATCTCACTGACGATCAGCAATCCACGGCCGTCCTCCGCCTCCGGCTCCCGCCGGACGTGGGGGCCGGAGAACGCGGAACCGGCGTCACGCACCTCCACGTAGACCATCTCCTCCGTCGCGGTGACGGTGACCCTCGGCTCCGCGCTCGCTGCTTTCATGGCTTCACCCACTCGAAGAAGTCGGCTGCGATCGGCCTTCCAACCCTCCCAAGCTTTGACTACATTTAGTAGCCGATTGACTTCGAGCAGCCATCAATCGTTTCGCTGAAAGCTTCGTTGAAACGGCGGTCCCCCAGGAGGTCAGATGCCGAAGGAAAGCGAGCTCTGCCCCGCCGACTCGCCGACCGCGCTCTTCGGCTTCGAGCTACGGCGACACCGCAAGGCACGAGGCTGGTCCCAGATCCGTCTGTCGAAGGCGGTGTCCTACTCCGTCGGCACGATCAGCATGATCGAGACAGCCAGGCGGTCGCCGACGGAGGAGTTCGCCCGCCACTGCGACATACAGATATGAGGTGATTCGCTCCGACGCGCTTCCCCAACGCGAATCCCTAGAGCTGATCAAGGAGACGCTGCAACGATGGACGAGCTGATGCGAGAACTCGGCACAGCGACGTGGCGCAAATCCACCCGATCGGGACCCGACGGCGGCAACTGCGTTGAGGTCGCCGAACTCTCCGGTGGACGCCGGGGCGTCCACGACAGCAAGAACCCGGCCGGGCCGGCGCTGATCTTCACCCCCGGCGAATGGGACGCCTTCATCGGCGGCGTGAAGGACGGCGAGTTCGACTAATCAACATGTTCGCCAGGCACGACTGTCAACTCATGCGGTGCGCAATCCCACGCGCTCCCCGATGACACCCGTCGTCGATGACCAGATCGAAGAAATCCTCGCTGAACTGCTCGAACAGCGCCTTCCGACCGCCCGTCGATCTCTTGGTTCTCGGGCCCGTTGACCGCACTGGCGAAGGGCGTCTTCGGCTTCCTGGTGTCCCGTTTGGCCTGCTCGATAACGTCTTCGGCGTTGATCGACGTCCGCTGGCCCGCCACTGCGATGGGCAAGCCGGGCGCTGTCCGAGCGCGTAGTCGGCGCGTAGTTACACTCCCCGCCCCAGCCTGCGGGCCAGGATCTTTCTGTCCGTGATGGCGTACTCGTCGACCATCTGGCCCCCGATCCCCTCCCGGCTGTTTCAGTCGATGTTCAACGAGCACCCGCCGGGTTTCATTCTCCTTAGGGAAGAGACGTACAGGTCACAGTCAATTTCGCCCCGGACAAGACTGGCCGAAGATCACATCTCTCCCAGACCGTAAACGTTGACTCCGCGCGGCTCTATTCAGGTAAAACACCCCATTCCTAAATAAAGGTCAGACGTGCTATGCCTTTCACAGCGTTCAACCTTGTTTTGTGGATGCGATGTTGATTAGCGTGTGAAAGACGTGGGGGACGCCGCCTCCTGATCTGTTCTGGTGCAGCGAGCCGTACAAGGGGAGCATCTTGGCTGACCTCGATCACGTGGCGATGCGGGCCGCGGCGGAGCGGATCCAGCGGCTGTCGGACGAGCACTGGTGGGCGCTCGATTCGTCCTGCCGTCTGATGGAGAACGACGCGTGGGTGGGGCCGACAGGCGCCCGATTCGACGCCCAGGTCCACGCTGACCAGCGGGAGCTGCGGGACATGCTCACACAGGCGGTCCACAGCGCGAACCGGAAGCTGGCGTCGCTTCAGGGCACGCCATGACGGAGTTCACCGGCGTCAAGCAGCCCGAATTCGACACGATGACCAGCAAGCACACCGAGGCCGCCAGACGGCTGGAGGGGCTGGCGCAGGCATTGCACACCGAGCTGCAGAGCGCCGGGCTCGACCCCTCCCCGGCGGCGCGGCTGCGGCAGTTGGCCGGACGGATCACCACACAGGCCGAGGACCTGCGGCGGCGGCAGAAACTGGTCCACGAATTGCAGCGACAGAAGGTCACCTTCGGGAGGAGCACGCCCGCCGGAAGCTTCCTGGAGATGCCTGACGGCCTGGAGTCCGCCAAGGGCCTACTGGACGGCACGCTGGCGGGTCGGGCCGCACTGAACGCCGCGGACGGGGACGCCAAGGCGCTGGCGGAGCTGAAGAAGTACACGTCCAGGACCGGAGACGCGGAGTTCGTCAAGGCGTTCCTGGGCGCCCTGGGCGCCGGAGGCGTAACGCGGCTACCCGGCTCGCTCACCGCCCGGTTGCGCGACGCCATGGACCACGGCGACTCCGATCGCGCGGCCCAACTCTCGCTCCAAGGCAAGGCGGCTCTGCGCATGCTGAGCACGGCTCTGGCCAACGGGACCGATCCGAAGAATCCTGCGTACATGGGCACCGGCTTTCTCCAGGACCTGGTGAAGGAGGGCCGGGCCGAGCACAAGGCCGGTGACACGAAGTACTCGGGCTACCAGGCCCAGGCGCTCATCTGGCTTGCCCACGACGGGAAGACGCCGTTCTCGAAGGAGTTCATGGAGGTCGTCGGGCGCGACGTGCTCGTCTACGAGCACGACCAGCGAAAGGGCGCATGGGCGGCGAGCCAGGACCTGCTCGGCCGCACCTTCGCGGGAGCTCAGATCCCCATCTTCGACCTGGCCGGCGCGCTCGGCCTCGGCACCGTGCTGAGGCCGGAAACGCAGGCGGGCAGACCAGGCACGAGGGCCGGATCCTCGGTGGTGGACGACCTGTTCCACGCGGCGAAGTCCAGCCGGGAGGCGTCCCACGCGCTGCTGGACCACACTCCGGCCGGGTGGAAGGAGTCCGTGCTGGACTATCTGCTGACGACCCGATGGGGCGCGTCCCGCTATCTGAACGACTCCGCGCCCTTCAATGACATGCTCGTGACCGCCACAACCGGCCGGGACGAGACCTCCCGGAGACTGGCCGCCGAGATGACGAAGATCATCGCTGACGAGGTGCGCGGCGCCTTCGGCAGAGCCGACAGCGGCAACCTGGAGATCAGAGACAGAGACACGTTCGACCGCTTCGCATCCCTGAGCTACCCCCTGAGCCGTGCGATCGCGGCCAACGTCGACGAGCTCTCCCGTCTCCTCCTGAACCACGCGACCTTCGGCCAGGTCGCGGCCGAGGACATGTCCTACGCGCTGGCGCTGGCCACGTCCGACGACGCCGGGTTCGAGGCTCTGGTGAGAGCACAGACCGAACACATGCGAGTGGCGCTCGCCACCGTTCCTCCGGTCGGCCTCGACGCCTCCAACGCCGAACGCCTCGGTTTCACCAAGTCCGACGTCAAGGAGTTCGACTTCGACCAGGATGGACGAGTCGACACGGCCGACATCAAGCAGTTCCTGACCGACCGAACCGTGGCGGAGGCGCGCCCCTTCAGCCACATCGTCGAGATCCGCCGCCAGGTGCTGATCGCCCAGGGGCTGGACGACAAGAAGGCGGACGAGGCGCTGAAGACCATGGTGGGCAACGCGATAGGGCTGCTCCCGGTCCCGGGAGCCCGACAGGTGGGCGACCTGGCCACCGGAGCCTTCGGCAAGCTGGTCAGCGCGCAGTACGACAAGCTCACCGGGGCCGCGTATGACGAGATCGCCACCCAGGTCGCCCAGCAGATGTCCGAACACGGGCCGGGTTTGGACGAGACGCACCGCACGCTGGCGGACAACCGACTGGCGGTGGAAAGGCTGGCGGAGCAGATGATCGCCACGTCCATGCTGAACAAGGGCCTTTTCGACGGGATAGGCCTGGAAAGGCAGACATTTGCGGCTGGGACTCCTCACACGATCAAGCCTTTCGCCGAGATGACTCCGCAGGAATACAGCCAGTTCCTCGCGTGGACTCGCGAAAGCGGAGGAAGCAACGACCTGCTCGACCGCTTCAGAATCACCTTCCGCGAGTCCACTGAGGTAGACGACTATCTCGGCCTTCAGATCCCGCCCGGAGGGGCAAAATGAGGCATTCCCGTCCGCGTGTCGCTGTGACTGCTCTTGTATTGCTCACCTCAGCCTGCACCACGAAGAACGACCTCGTCTCCACACCGATTCCAGCGCTCCAACCAGTCGCGGATTCCGCACCATACGTCTGCAAGCTCATCCCTGAGCAGGCATTTCGCCTGGTCGGTGGCGTGACCGGGCCTCTCGCCGAGAAGACGGACGGCAGTGATACGGACCATGACTGCTGGGCACCAGATACAACTCCTCGTCCTCTGGAGGTGAGGTGGATGCAGGAGGGCGACGGGATGCCTCGAGAACAACTGGACTTTGTTCTCGAAGACAGGCGTCAGGTCTACAGCAGACACGGCGGAGTCACACTCCCTTCCAACCTTGGTGACGGCCTGGCGGCATACCTACCGGATACACCTTTCGCCGACCAGCCATATCGAGTTGTCGCGAAGTTTCGCTGCGACGGCAAAGACCAATTGATCACCATCTACCTCGCCCAGGTCGCCAAAGGCCGAGACGCGATCAAGGACATGATCGAGCTCATGCGCATAGCCCAAAAGCGCTACGGCAAGGTGTACGGCTGCACTCCAGGCAAGTAGCACCCCGGCGGGAGACGACTCGACCGTGCCTCCCCTGATCGCGGAGGCACGGTCGAGTGACTGGTACGTGGCCTTGTGGGCGTGTGCCGGGTACCCGGCCCAGCAGGTCGATGCGGAGGCCGGGTGTGGAGCCGTTACGGTCAGCGGGAGGCGCGGTTGACTGCGGAGATGATGGCCTTGAGCGAGGCCGTGGTGGTGTTGGCGTCGACGCCCACGCCCCACAGGACCTGCCCGTTGACCTCGCACTCCAGGTAGGACGCGGCCTTGGCGTCGGTGCCCGCGCTCATCGCGTGCTCCACGTAGTCGAGCACCCGAACCTTGATGCCGAGCCCCGCGATCGCGTCGATGAACGCCGAGATCGGCCCGTTGCCGACGCCCTCGACCTCGCGGATCTCGCCATCGAGCCGGACGTCGGCGCCGATGCGGTCCTTGTCGTCGACCGTCGACTCGTGGCGGTGCGCCATGAGGCCGAGCCGGCCCCAGCGGTTGGCCGGGTTCGGCAGGTACTCGTCCTGGAAGATGGCGTACATCTGCGCCGGGCTGATCTCGCCGCCCTCGGCGTCGGTGCGGGCCTGGACGACCTTGGAGAACTCGATCTGCAGGCGGCGCGGCAGGTCGAGCTGGTGGTCGGCCTTCATGATGTACGCGACGCCGCCCTTGCCCGACTGGCTGTTGACCCGGATCACGGCCTCATAACTGCGGCCGATGTCCTTGGGGTCGATCGGCAGGTACGGCACTCCCCAGGTGAACTCGTCGACGGGCACCCCGGCCGCCGCCGCGTCGGCCTCGAGGTGTTCGAAGCCCTTCTTGATGGCGTCCTGGTGGGAGCCGGAGAAGGCGGTGTAGACCAGCTCGCCGCCCCACGGGTGGCGCGGGTGCACGGGCAGCTGGTTGCAGTATTCGGTGACGCGGCGGATCTCGTCGATGTCACTGAAGTCGATCTCGGGGTCGACGCCCTGGGAGAACAGGTTCATGCCGAGGGTGACCAGGCAGACGTTGCCGGTGCGCTCGCCGTTGCCGAACAGGCAGCCCTCGATGCGGTCGGCCCCGGCCATGTAGCCCAGCTCGGCGGCGGCCACGGCGCTGCCGCGGTCGTTGTGCGGGTGGAGCGACAGGATGATCGAGTCGCGGTGCTTCAGGTTGCGGTGCATCCACTCGATCTGGTCGGCGTACACGTTCGGGGTGGCCATCTCGACCGTGGCGGGCAGGTTGATGATCACCTTGCGGTCGGGGGTGGGCTGCCACACCTCGTTGACCGCGTCGCACACCTCGACGGCGTAGTCGAGCTCGGTGCCGGTGAACGACTCGGGTGAGTACTGGAAGCGGACGTCGACGTCGCTGGCCTCGGCGAGCTTCTTGACCAGCTTGGCGCCCTCGACGGCGATGGCCGTGATGCCGTCTCGGTCCTGGCCGAACACCACGCGGCGTTGCAGCGTGGAGGTCGAGTTGTACAGGTGGACGATGGCCTGCCTGGCGCCCCTGATCGACTCGAAGGTGCGCTCGATCAGCTCGGGCCTGGCCTGGGTCAGCACCTGGATGGCGACGTCGTCGGGGACGCGGCCCTCGTCGATGATCTGGCGGATGAAGTCGAAGTCGGTCTGGCTGGCGGCGGGGAAGCCCACCTCGATCTCCTTGAACCCCATCCGCACCAGCAGCTCGAACATCTTGAGCTTGCGGTGGGAGTCCATCGGGTCGATCAGCGCCTGGTTGCCGTCGCGCAGGTCTACCGCGCACCATCGCGGCGCCTTCGTGATGACCTGATCAGGCCAGGTGCGGTCGGTCAGGCGTACCGGCTCGAAGGGCTGGTACCGCTGGAAGGGCATCGGGCTGGGCTGCTGGGCGGTCATGTCTGCGGCTCCTCGTCGGTCGAATGGAACGGCCGACGCGCATGGCTAGCTCCGCGGCGAGGGAGCCGGCCTCAGTGGCCCCCGCCGCGGCGGCTAAGAAGGAGGCCACGCAGCATGTCTTGAACGCTACCAGACGTCTCGCGGTGCGCCGTCCTGGATCTCAGATGATGAGAACCGACAGGCAGGTGACACAGCCCTCCAGCTTCTCAAATTCCGAAATATCCACCATCGTCACGATAAATCCGCGCGTCTCGAGCATCGCGGCGGTTTGTGGGGCGGAGGCGGCCATCAGGATCCGCTCACCGCCCAGGAGCACCACGTGCGCGCCCGCCTCCTCGACCGGCTCCAGCAGGCCGGGCAGGTCCACGCGGGCGGGGTCGCCGATGAGCGTGCCGTCGGGCAGCGCGGTGACCGCCGACTTCAGGTGCAGGACGCCGCGCAGCTCCACGGGCACGACCCGCCGCTCGGGCAGCAGGGCGGCGAGCTGGCCGATCCCCTCGTCGTTGGTACGGGCCGACCTGCCGACGTAGACGGTGCCGCCCACCTGCAGGACGTCCCCGCCGTCCAGTGTGCCGGGCGCCGTGACACGCACCGACCTGACGCCCAGCTCCCGCACGAGCGCCGCCACGGAGCCCACCTCGGGACGCCGCTCGGGCGCCCCCGGCCTGGTCAGGACGGCCAGCCCGGCGCAGGCCACGACCGTGTCCTCCACGAACGGCGCGTCGGGCAGCTCGTCGGCGGCCTCGACGTGGACGGGACGCCACCCGTTCGCCTCCAGCGCCGCCACGTAGGCGTCGTGCTGGTCGGCCGCCAGCGCCGCGTCGACCGGTTCGCGGCGGATGTTGGTGACGATCCCCTCGGCGATCCGCGGACCTGGCTTTCTTACCAGCGCGATACCAGACATAGGGCGTTTTCTATCACGCAATCACTATTCTCTTCGGCATGCGGGACAACGAGATTCTGAACAAGATCGGCGATCTGGTGGCCGAAGAGCACGAGCTGCGCCGCCGACTCACCTCGGGCGAGGTCACCACCGACGAGGAGCACCAGCGAGTCAAGGAACTGGAGACGGCCCTGGACCAGTGCTGGGACCTGCTGCGCCAGCGCCGCGCCCGCCGCGACGCGGGCGAGGACCCCGAGGGCGCCCACGCCCGCCCGGCCAGCGAGGTCGAGGGTTACCAGCAGTAAAGCGTTCGCCCACGGACGGGGCGATGCGCTTCGCTGGCCCCATGCAGATCCAGCGCATCGACCTCGACCAGCCGGGCGACCTGCTCACCGGCCTGCACGCGACCTATCTGGCCGCCTCCGGCGACGACCCCGGCCCGCTCGTGCCCACCCGCGCCTTCGCCTGGCTGGTGCGGACGGGCGGCCCCGGCCGTCGCGCGGAGGCGTGGGCGGCCTCCGAGAACGGCGAGGTGGTAGGCGGGTACGGTCTGGCGTTCCCCCAGAGCGAGAACACCCATCTGGGCCGGCTGTTCCCCCTTGTGGTGCGGCCCGAGCGGCGGGGCCGCGGTCTCGGCTCCGCCCTGCTCCGCCACGCCGTCGACCGTGTCCGCGCCGAGGGGCGGCGGCTGCTGCTCGCCGAGTCTCCCGCCACGGGTACGGGTGAGCGCTTCGCCCGCGCCCAGGGCATGACGGTCGCGGTGGCCGAGGCCCGCCGCGTCCTCGACCTGCGCTCGGCCGACTGGACGGCCTTCGAGCGCATGCTCCCCCAGGTCGACGGCTACCGTCTCGACCGCTGGACGGGACCGGCCGCGCCCGAGCTGTACACCGACCTGGCCGCGCTGATGGCCGGCATGAACGACGCGCCACGCGACGGGGACGTCGAGGCCCTGGACTACGACGTCGAACGCGTCCGGCTCAGGGAGGAGTCGCTCGCGCTGACCGGCGACGACTGCTACACGGTCATCGCCAGGCGAGCCTCCGACGGCGCACCGGCGGGGTACACCCGCATCCGGCTCCTGGCCGACCGCTCCAGCGACTGGGGGCACCAGGAGGACACCACGGTGCTCGCCGAGCACCGCGGCCGCCGCCTCGGTCTGCTGCTCAAGCTGGCGAACCTGCTCTGGCTGCGCGAGCGGGAGCCGGGGATCGGCCGGATCATCACCTGGAACGCCACGTCCAACGCCCACATGCTGGCGATCAACGAGGCGCTGGGCTTCCGCGTGCTGGACGAGTGGAACGAGTGGCGCCTACCGGTCGGGCCGCGCCGGTGACGGCCGCGATCAGGCCCACGTTGCCGTGATGTTAAGCGGACGTTAGATATAAGCCAACTCCTCTTGTCCGAACAACCTTCTGCGGAGAGGCTCTGGCCTGCATCTACTCCCCCCAGGAGGTATTCCAGTGAGCAAACCCCGCGTGCCGTGGAAGGCTGTGATCGGCGGCTCGGTCGGCAATCTTGTCGAGTGGTACGACTGGTTCGTCTACAGCAGCTTCGCGATTTACTTCGCCGCCTCCTTCTTCCCCAAGGGCAACGACACCGCGCAGTTGCTCAACACGGCCGGCATCTTCGCCGTGGGCTTCTTCATGCGTCCTGTCGGCGGCTGGCTGCTCGGTCGCTACGCCGACAGGAAGGGCCGCAAGGCGGCGCTCACGCTCACCGTCACGCTGATGTCGGCCAGCGCGCTGCTGATCGCCATCGCCCCGACGTACGAGGCCGTCGGCTACTTCGGCGCGGTGGTGCTGCTGGTGGCCCGGCTGCTGCAGGGCCTGTCGGTCGGCGGCGAGTACGCGGCCAGCGCCACCTACCTGACGGAGGCCACGCCGCAGGGCAAGCGCGGTTTCGCCTCCAGCTTCCAGTACGTCTCGATGACGGCGGGCCAGCTCGTCGGCCTCGGCCTGCAGATCATCCTGCAGAACTCGATGTCGGAGGAGGCGCTCAAGTCCTTTGGTTGGCGCATCCCGTTCATCATCGGCGCGCTCGCCGCGGCGGTCGTGTTCTGGCTGCGGCGCAACCTCCTGGAGACCGAGGCGTACGACGAGGAGGAGCGCGACGGCGACACCGACGCCGGCAAGCGGGGCTCCATCGCGCAGCTGCTCACCCACAAGAAGGAAGCGCTGCTGGTCATCGCCCTGACCATGGGCGGCACGGTCGCGTACTACACCTACACGACGTACCTCACCAAGTACCTGGCGAACACCGCGGGCCTGCCGAAGGAGACCGCGACGCTGGTCAGCTTCACCGCGCTGTTCATCTTCATGCTGCTCCAGCCGCTGGCCGGCGGGCTGTCCGACAGGATCGGCCGCCGCCCGTTGCTGATCACGTTCGGCATCGGCTCGATGCTCGGCACGGTGCCGCTCATGACGGCGCTCTCCAGCGTCTCGGGCTTCGCCGGCGCGCTGATCCTCTCGCTGATCGGCCTGATCATCATCACCGGCTACACCTCGATCAACGCGGTGGTGAAGGCCGAGCTGTTCCCGACGCACGTGCGCGCGCTCGGCGTGGCGCTGCCGTACGCGATCGCCAACGCGCTGTTCGGCGGCACCGCCGAGTACGTGGCGCTGTGGTTCAAGGACTCGGGCATCGAGTCCGGCTTCTACTGGTACGTGTCCGGTTGCGCCGCGGTCTCGCTCGTCGTCTACCTGACCATGCGGGAGACCCGCGACGCGGCCCTGACCAGGTCCGAGCGGGAGGCGGCGGAAGCGGTCCCCGCCCGCCTCTAGTCTGGGCCATATGCGAGTTCTTCTGGTCGAAGACGACGATCGGCTCGCCTCCGCACTCACGACGGCCCTCGCGCGTCACGGCCACCAGGTCGCGCGCGCGGGCCTCGCGGTCGACGCCCTCCGCCTGGCGGGGGGCGTCGACTTCGTCCTCCTGGATCTGGGCCTGCCCGACATGGACGGCCTCGACGTGCTGCGCCGGTTGCGCCGGGTCTCCGCGGTGCCGGTCATCGTGGTGACCGCGCGCACCGAGGAGCGCGAGGTGCTGCGCGGCCTGCGTTCGGGGGCCGACGACTACCTGGTCAAGCCGTTCCGCACGGCGGAGCTGATGGCTCGCATGGAGGCGGTGATTCGGCGCGGCACCCGTCCGATGCCGGCGCGCGACCACGTGGTCAGTGTCGGGGACGTCCGCATCGACCTGGAGACGCGGCAGGTCACCGTGTCGGGCGAGGCGGTGACGCTGACCAGGCGCGAGTTCGACGTGCTGGCGCTGCTCGCCCGCGAGCCGGGCGTGGTGCGCAGCCGCGAGGAGATCCTGGACGAGGTCTGGGGCGACCCGCTGCTGTCGGCCTCCCGCTCGCTCGACGTGCACGTGGCGGGGCTGCGGTCCAAGACGGGCCGCCCGGGGCTGGTGGAGACGCTGCGCGGCACCGGCTACCGCCTGGGGTCCTCAGCGTGAACTCCCGGCTGGTGGTCACGTTCACCACGTTGATCATCTTCGTCATCACGGCGATGGCGGTCCCGCTCGGCCTCGCCTACGCCTCCCACCGCACGAACCGGCTGCTGCTCGACCGGCGCGCCGACGCGACCCGCTTCGCCGAGCTGGCCGACCAGGCGGCCCGTGACGACGACCACACGTCACTGATCGCCGAGATCACCCGCTACGCCGACCTCTACGGCGCGGCGGTGCGGGTGCGCGACCGCGACGGCTCGGTGGTGGTCACGGCGGGCCGCTTCGACGCCGAGGACGAGGAGGAGGCGGTGCGGCTGGCGATGTCCGGCCGCACCACCGAGGACCTGCCGACGATCAGCCCGTTCGGCCCGTCGCGGGTGCTGCTGGCGGAGCCCGCGGGCAGGGACGCGCAGCTCAGCGGCGTGGTGCTGCTGGAGGCCAGCGCCGACCAGGCCAGGCTGGACGTCACTCTGGTGTGGGGGGCGCTGGCCGTCGGGGCGCTGATCGCGCTCGGCTACTCGGTGCTCGCGGCCAGGCGGCTGGCCCGGTGGATCCTTCGTCCGGTGACCGAGCTGGACCGTACCACCCGGGCCATCGCCGAGGGCCACCTCGACGCGCGGGCCCATCCCGGGGTGGGCCCGACGGAGCTGCAACGCCTGGAGGAGCGGTTCAACGCGATGGCCGACGCGGTGTCGGGCGCGATGGAGCGGCAGCGGGCGTTCGTCGCCGACGCCTCGCACGAGCTGCGCACCCCGCTCACGGTGCTCGGGCTGCGGCTGGAGAACCTGGAGCCGCACCTGCGCCAGGAGGGCACGGTCGAGTTCGAGGAGGCCATGGGCGAGCTGGACCGGCTCGCCCTGCTGGTGGAGGACCTGCTGGCGCTGGCCAGAGTGGAGGCGGGCGCGGCGAAGGAGAAGGAGACCGAGCTGGGCCCGAGGCTGGCAGTGTGGCGGGAGGTGTACGCGGCCAAGGGGGTCACCCTCCATATCGACATTCCCGAAATGTCAGTCGTACCGGAGGCGGCGGCCAGGGTCGCGGACATCGCCCTCGACAACGCGCAGAAGTTCGTCCCCGCCGACGGCACCGTGACGGCCACCTTCCGCGACGGGGTGCTCCGCGTCGCCGACGACGGGCCGGGGCTGGACGAGGAGGAGCGGGCGGAGGCGCTCGGCCGGTTCTGGAGGTCGGGGGCGCACGCCAACGTGCCAGGCAGCGGGCTCGGCCTGGCAATCGCCGCCGAGCTGGCGAAGTCCTGCGGAGCCACGCTGAGCCTGCTGCCGGCGACCCCGCACGGGCTGGTGGTCGAACTACGCCTGGCCCAGCCGTAAAGGCCCGCGGAACCGCGTGGAGCCACGACTCGGTCTACGGCTGACCCGGCCGTGGAGCCACGGCCGGGTGAGCCGGAGACCGACCGGTAGTAGGGGGGGGCGCCC
>NZ_JBEXUP010000040.1:0-63316 GCF_040614375.1 Nonomuraea sp. NPDC005983 | reverse complement strand
TGGCCGCCGCCCGCCGCAGGGGGGCCGCGCGGGCCGCCGTGACCCGCTTCGCGCTCCGCCGCACCAGGGCGTACGCGGGGTTGCGCGAACTGCCCAAGTTCTACCTGGTGAAGACGCTCGCGGCGGTGCGCGAGAGCATGCTGGCCGTCGGCGCGCACCTGGCCGGCCTCGGCGTCCTCGACTCCGCCCAGGACGTCTTCTACCTGGACCTCACCGAGGCGCGGTCCGCCCTGGCGGGGGGTGACCTGCGCGACCTGGTGCGCGAGCGGCGGGCGGCCTACGAGCAGGAGGCGCGCCGCAGGCACGTCCCCAGGGTCATGCTCTCCGACGGCACGGAGCCGGAGGCGCTGTCGGGGGCGCTGTCGACGGAAGCCGCGGAGGGCGCGCTGAGCGGCACCGCGGCCTCGGCGGGCACGGTGACGGGCCCTGCCAGGGTGGTGCTCGACCCGGTGGGGGCGCACCTGGAGCCGGGGGAGATCCTGGTCTGCCCGTCGACCGACCCCGGCTGGACGCCGCTGTTCCTCACGGCGGGAGGGCTGGTGATGGAGATGGGCGGCGCGATGTCGCACGGCGCGGTGGTGGCGCGCGAGTACGGCATCCCCGCGGTGGTCGGCGTGCCCGACGCCACCCACCGCATCAGCACGGGCCAGCGGATCACGGTGAACGGCGCGGCGGGCACTGTGACGGTCACCGAAGAACCGCGTCGTCTGCACGGCCCGGCTGCGGCCTCATGAGGCGCCGGTCACGACCCCGGCGTAGCGGGCCTTCATGGTGGCGACCACCTCGTCGGGGTCGGCGGCCCAGATGTCGGCGTTGAAGATCTCCACCTCGATGTCGCCGTCGTACCCGGCCTCGGCGACGGCCCGGGTGATCGGCCCGAAGTCGATCACCCCGTCGCCCATCATGCCCCGGCCGAGCAGCACGTCCGCCGGCAGCGGGTGCAGGTAGTCGCACACCTGGTAGGACGCGATCCGGCGGCCGGCCCTGGCGATGTCGTCGAACAGCCGCGGATCCCACCACACGTGGAAGGTGTCGACCACCACCCCGGCCTGCTCCTCCGGGTACGGCAGGCACAGATCGAGGGCCTGCCCGAGCGTGGACAGCACCGCCCGGTCGGGACAGTAGACGGGGTGCAGCGGCTCCAGCGCCAGCCGCACACCCCGCTCACCGGCGTAGGGCGCGAGCACGCTCACGGCCTCGGCCACCCGCTCCCGCGCCCCCGCGAGATCGCGGGAGAACCCCGGGGTGAGCCCTTCGCCCGGCCGGACGCCCGGCAGGCCGCCGACCACCATGACCAGGCAGGCCGCGCCCAGCTCGGCCGCCTCGTCGACGGCGCGCCGGTTGTCGTCGAGCGCGGCCGGCTCGCCCGAGGTCAGGAAGCCGCCCCTGCACAGGGACGACACCCGCAGCCCCGCGTCGCGCACCAGCTTGACGCTCTGCGCGAGCCCCTGCTCCGCGACCTTCTCCCGCCACAGGCCGATGGCCTCCAGACCGTGCCTGGCGCACCCGTCGACGGCCTGCGCCAGCGACCAGCGCCTGGTCGTCCACTGGTTCAGCGAGAGGCTCACCGCCCGTTCACCGCCAGCAGCGCCGTCATCCGGCGCACGGCCAGCTCCTGGTCGGTCAGCAGCCCCGCCTGGTCGGCCAGCCTGAACACCTCGGCCAGATGCCGCAGCGAGCGGGCCGACTGGGCGCCGTTGACCATGGCGAAGGCGTCCTGGTGGCCGTTGAGCCAGGCCAGGAAGACGATGCCGGTCTTGTAGTGGAAGGTGGGCGTCTCGAAGATCTTCCGGGACAGCGGGACGGTCGGGGCGAAGATCTCATCGTAAAGTGCGAAATTTCGGGTGGCTTCGGCCGGGTCCTCCGCCTGCTCGGCCGCGTCCAAGGCCTGCAGAGCCGCCGCGGCGGCCGGGGCGATCGCGTCGAAGATGCCGAGCAGCGCGTGCGAGCCCGACCTGATCAGCGACGGGTAGTTGAAGTCGTCGCCGGTGTAGAGCCTGACGCCCTCGGGCAGCGCGGCACGCAGCCGCACCTCGTGCTCCTCGTCCAGGAGCGACACCTTCACCCCGTCGACCATCGCGGCGTGGGCGTGGATCAGCTCCAGGAACGACTCGGTGGCGGCCGTCACGTCCGGCGAGCCCCAGTAACCGGCGAGCTGGGGGTCGAACATCTCGCCCAGCCAGTGCAGGATCACCGGCCGCTGGGCCAGCCCGAACAGCTTGCCGTACACCTGGTGGTAGTCCTGGGGCCCGCTCGCCACCCGCGCGAGCTGCCGCGACGCCATGATGATCACCCCGGCGCCCGCCGACTGGACGGTCTCCAACTGCTCGGCGTAGGCGGCCGTGATCGTGTGCAGGTCGGCCGCGCCGGGCGCGTGGTCGGTGCCCGCGCCGCAGGCCACCAGCGTCGCGGGGTCGCCGAAGGGGCGCGCCTCGGCGGCGCTCTGCCGGATCAGCTCGCGGGTGGCCGCCCAGTCCAGGCCCATGTTGCGCTGCGCGGTGTCCATCGCGTCGGCGACGCGCAGGCCGTGCGACCACAGATGGCGGCGGAAGCGCAGCGTGGCGTCCCAGTCGAGGGCGGCGGGGGAGCCGGGCGTGTTGTCGGCGAGCGGGTCGGCCACCACGTGCGCGGCGGCGTAGACGACCCGGCTCGCGGCCGGACGCTCTACGACGGGCCAGGTCACCGGCGCGCGCAGGGTGTACGCGCCACCGGGCAGGTCGATCATCACAGCTGCGGCACCTCGATCCTGCGCCCCTCGGCGGACGAGCGCAGCCCCAGCTCGGCGAGCTGAACCCCCCGCGCGCCCGAGGCGAAGTCGTTGGGGAAGGGCGCGTCCTCCAGCACGTGCCGGATGAACCGCTCCCACTGGATCTTGAACCCGTTGTCGAAGTCGGCGTTGTCGGGAACCTCCTGCCAGCCGTCACGGAAGCGGGCGGTCACCGGCAGGTCGGGGTTCCACACCGGCTTGGGCGTGGTGGCGCGGTGCTGGACACGGCAGTTGCGCAGGCCGGCCACGGCGCTGCCCTCGGTGCCGTCGACCTGGAACTCCACGAGTTCGTCGCGGTTGACGCGGACCGTCCAGGAGGAGTTGATCTGTGCGACGATCCCGCCGGCCAGTTCGAAGATCCCGTAGGCGGCGTCGTCGGCGGTGGCCTGGTAGCGCCTGCCCTGCTCGTCGACCCTCTCGGGGATGTGCGTCACGGCCTTGGCGTACACCGACTGGACCCGTCCGAACAGGTTCTCCATCACGTAGTGCCAGTGCGGGAACATGTCGAGCACGATGCCGCCGCCGTCCTCGGCCCGGTAGTTCCACGAGGGGCGCTGCGCCTCCTGCCAGTCGCCCTCGAACACCCAGTACCCGAACTCGCCGCGCACCGACAGGATCTGGCCGAAGAAGCCGCTGTCGATGAGCCGCTTCAGCTTGAGCAGGCCGGGCAGGAACAGCTTGTCCTGGACCACGCCGTTCTTGACGCCCTTGGCCGCCGCCGCCTCGGCCAGCGCGACCGCCTCCTGCACCGACTCGGCCGTCGGCTTCTCGGCGTAGATGTGCTTGCCCGCCTCGATCGCCTTGAGCACGGACTTCACCCGGGCGGAGGTCACCTGGGCGTCGAAGTAGATCAGGTTGTCCTCGTCGGCCAGGACGGCGTCGAGCTCGGTGGTGTGGTCGGCGATGCCGTGCGTGGCGGCGATGGCGGCGAGCTTGTCGGCGTTCCTGCCCACCAGGACCGGCCTCAGGGTGACGCGGGTGCCGTCGGAGAGCGTGACGCCGCCCTGCTCGTTGATCGCCAGGACGGACCGGACCAGGTGCTGGCGGTAGCCCATCCGTCCGGTGACGCCGTTCATGACGACGCCGATGCTGCGCACGCTCATGGGAATCCTTTCGGGGAAAGCGCTTTCCCGAACGGTACGGCTGAGCCGCCGGAGGCGTCAAGTGCCTGCCGTACCTAGAGCTGGTCCTTGGCCTCCAGCCTGGCCAGTGCCTTGGTGAGGGGAGGGACGGTCAGCGAGAGCTGCCACTCGCGCGCGCCCAGCTTGCGCAGCCGGTCGGTCACCCGCTCGTCGGTGATCTCCTCCGGCGGCTCCCAGGTGAGCCTGCGCACCGCGTCGGGCTGCAGCAGGTTCTCCGTGGGCATCCGGTGCTCCTCGGCCAGCGCGGCCACGACCGCGCGGGCGGCGGCCAGCCGCTTGGCGGCCGCCGGATCGCGGTCGGCCCAGCGGTTGGCCGGAGGCGGCCCGTCGCCGGGCGTGCTCGGCTGCGGCAGCTCCGTGTCGGTCAGCCCGCGCGCCCTGGCCACCGCGGCCAGCCACTCGCCCATGTGCCTGCGCGCGCTGCGCCCGGTGAACGCGGTGATCTCGGTGAGCGCCTTCTTGGTGCGCGGCACCTCCAGCGCGGCGGCGACGATCGCCGAGTCGGGCAGCACCCGGCCGGGCGCGAGGTCGCTCTCACGGGCGATGCGGTCGCGCATGGTCCACAGCTCTCGGACGATCGCCAGCGCCCGCACGTTGCGCACCTTGTGGATGCCGGACGTGCGCCGCCACGGATCGGACCTCGGCACCGCGGGCGGCGTGTTCAGCACGGCCGCGAACTCCTCCAGCGCCCAGCCCAGTTTGCCGCTCTCGGCCAGCTCCGCGTGGAGCACGTCGCGCAGCTCGACCAGCACCTCGACGTCGAGCGCCGCGTAGCGCAGCCAGTCTTCGGGCAGCGGCCTGGTGGACCAGTCGGCGGCCGAGTGCCCCTTCTCCAGGCGCAGCCCGAGCACGGTCTCGACCATCGTGCCGAGCCCCACCCGCTCGTAGCCGAGCAGCCTGCCGGCCAGCTCGGTGTCGAACAGGGCCCGCGGCCTGAACCCGAGCTCCAGCAGGCACGGCAGATCCTGGGACGCGGCGTGCAGGACGATCTCGGCCTCGGCCACGGCGGCGTCGAGCGCGGACAGGTCGGGGCAGGCGATCGGGTCGATCAGCGCGCTGCCCGCGCCCGCGCGGCGCAGCTGCACCAGATAGGCGCGGTTGCCGTAGCGATAGCCCGAGGCCCGCTCGGCGTCGACGGCCACGGGCCCCGAGCCCGCGGCGAACGCCTCGACGGCGGCCGCCAGTGCCCGGGCGTCGGCGATGACGGGTGGGATGCCCTCGCGCGGCTCGAGCAGCGGGACGACGGTTCGTTCTTCTGTCATGAGTTCACCGCCCTCATGACCTGAGTGCTGTTCTGACGGGTGCCCTCACTTGGTTCGGTCACTCTCCGGATCTTCACGTCGGCGCGGCATCGCGGCCACGTCGGGCGGGAGCGGGGGGATCCCCGCCGCCAGGCACATGAGATCGCACCAGGCGGCGACGTGGCCGGAGAGGTCCTCCTGGGTCGGCGACCAGGACGCCCGCAGCTCCAGCTCGGTGGTCACCGGGTCATCGGCCTTGTTGCCGAACCCCTCGGACACGGCTCTAGTCACGGTACCGCCGGCGGCGGAGTAGTCGGCGTGATGGGCGTCGAGCGCCTCGGTCAGCCAGCTCCACGCGACGGGCCCGAGCAGCGGGTCGGAGGTGATCTCCGGCTCCATGTCGGCCCTGACGTAGGCCACCAGCCGGAACGGACCCTCCCAGCCGCGCTGGCCGTCGGGGTCGTAGAGGAGGATCAGCCTGCCGACGGCGAGTTCGTCGTCGTCGCGGTAGACCGACGCGCCGATGGCGGCCGAGTAGGGGGCCAGCCGCTGCGGCGCTGGGAGGTCCTCGAGCTCGATCTCCGGCCTGACCTCGGCCAGCCGCAAGCTCTCGACCGCGCGTCTGAAGGCGGCGGGTGCCGGTGGCTGGTCACCGAGTGTCATAGCCGAAGCGTAGGTCGAAGTAGGACGGAAGGGGACCACGGGGGTGCTCATCGTTCGTGATCAAGCCGCTGCCATAACCAGCGGACGGACCGGGCGAGGGGACGGGGCGAGACCGAAAAGGAGGGCGTGACCGCAGTCGAGACGGGCCCGCTCGGGGAATGCTCCCGATGGGTGCCCGTCGAAGCACGGTGGCTGCTCGAACAGCAGCTCACCAGCGCAGGAAGCGCAGTGGTGACTGCGGCGCTCAGGGGAACTCCACAACGCGGTCATCGCACCGAGGCCTTTCTTCGGGTCGTGGCATCGACGTTGGCACGAGCGGCTGACATTTCCGCGCAACGCGCTCGGCGTGTCCCGAAAGTGGATGCTGAATCGATGCCGCGCGGTGGCTTGGCGAACATTTGGTCCAGTCGAGACCGGCTTTCTGGTCGTCCATGGGGTGTGTTCGACCCGTGTGCGCCGCCGATGCCGAGCCGACCGGTAAACATCCATCGGACTATCTGATCACGATTTGGAGCGTCCAATGCATATTTTTCCGACACCTCGCACCGGTGCCGGGACCGGTGGCCGGTCATGGGACCCTTGGAGGGTGAATCTCGCCGAGTCAGCGTTCCTGCGCGCCTGCCACCGCCGGCCCGTCCCCCACACCCCCGTGTGGTTCATGCGGCAGGCCGGGCGGTCGCTGCCCGAATACCTCAAGGTGCGCGAAGGCGTGCCCATGCTCACCGCGTGCGCGACGCCCGACCTGATCGTCGAGATCACCATGCAGCCGGTGCGCCGCTACGGCGTCGACGCCGCCATCTTCTTCAGCGACATCGTGGTGCCGCTCAAGGCCATCGGCGTCGACCTCGACATCAAGCCGGGCGTCGGCCCGGTCGTCGCCGACCCGATCCGCGACTCCAAGGGCCTCGACGTGCTGCGCCCGCTGGAGCCCGGCGACGTGCCCTACGTCACCGAGGCCATCGAGGCGCTGGTCGGCGAGCTCGGCGGCACCCCGCTGATCGGCTTCGCGGGCGCGCCGTTCACGCTCGGCTCGTACCTGATCGAGGGCGGGCCGTCCAAGAACCACGACCGCACCAAGGCCATGATGTACGGCGAGCCGCAGCTGTGGCACGCCCTCATGGAGCGGCTGTCGGGCATCGTGCTGGAACACCTGCGCCTCCAGATCAGGGCGGGCGCCTCGGCCGTCCAGCTCTTCGACTCCTGGGTGGGCGCGGTCGCGCCCGACGACTACCGCGAGTTCGTCCTGCCGCACACCCGGCGGATCTTCGACGGGCTGGCCGACCTCGGCGTGCCGCGCATCCACTTCGGCGTCGGCACCGGCGAGCTGCTCGGCGTCCTTGGCGAGGCGGGAGCCGACGTGGTCGGCGTCGACTGGCGGGTGCCGCTCGACGAGGCCGCCCGCCGGGTCGGCCCCGGCAAGGCGCTGCAGGGCAACCTCGACCCGGCCATCCTGCTCGCCCCGTGGGAGGTCGTCGAGCGCAGGGCCCGCGAGGTGCTGCGCAGGGGGCGGGCCGCCGAGGGGTACGTGTTCAACCTCGGGCACGGCGTGCTGCCCTCGACCGACCCCGACCAGCTCAAGCGGCTGACCGACCTGGTTCACGAGGCCTGAGGCTCCACCGGCTCCACCCGCTCCACGGCGGCCGGCCTGCGCCCCCTGCTCCGCCGTACCAGGAAGATGGTGAGCAGGACCACGGGCACGGCCGCCACCAGCCACGGCAGCAGCACGCCGAGTACGGTGAGCGCCACCTTCGTGAACGACACCAGCGCCTTCCAGCCCGACGCCAGGCCGCCGAGGAAGCCCGCCGGCTCCTCCGAGGGCGGCTCGACGACCGCGACGGGGCCGACCACCGTCAACGTCAGCGTGGCCATGCCGACCTGCGTCCTGAGCTCCTTCTGCTGGGCCTGCAGCGACTCCAGGTCGGCCTCGCGGCCGGCGATCTCCCGCTCGACCTGCAGCACCTGGCCGATCGTGTCGGCCTTCTTCATCAGCGTGCGCAGCGAGTCGAGCGCCTGCTGGGCCGACTTGAGCCGGCTCTCGACGTCGGCCACCTGCATGGTGACGTCCTGGGTGCCCTGGCTGACCGACAGCCGCTTGCCCAGCTCCTTGCCGAGGCTGGCGAGCACGTCCAGGTAGCGGGCGGGCGGGATCTTGAACTCCAGCTCGGCCGAGGACGCCTCGCTGTCCTCGGCCGAGCTGGACTTCTCGCTCGACAGGTAGCCGCCGGCCGCGGTCACGATCTGCTTGGCCCGCTCCGTGGCCGACACGACCTCCTTGGCCCGCACCGTCATGCTCGCCACGTAGATGACCTGCCGGTCCTGCTGCGTCACCTTGACGTCCGAGGTGATGTTCTTGCCGGACTCGGGCACCGGCGCCTTCGCCTGCCTCTCCACCGACTGGTCGCGGGCCACCGCGGAGTCGGACGCCATCGCGGGCGCGCCCGCCGAGGAGGACTGGACGCTGGCGCCTCCTCCGCAGCCGGACGCGAACAGGAGCGCGCACGCCGCCGAGACGGCGACGCCGTACGTCAATCTGCTCATGCCCCTATGACGGACCCCGGATCGCCCGGGTTTGATGGCAGAGATCACGGTACGGTCACATGCCCCGAGCAGGTCACCACGAGCCCCAGGCGGTACCGTCAGGAGGCGTGGAAGGCAATCGGGCGCATGTGGTCATCATCGGGGGCGGCATCTCGGGCCTGGCCGCCGCGTGGTTCCTCCGGCAGGGCGGCGGCGAGCGGGTCAAGGTGACCGTGCTCGAAGGTGCCCCCCGCATCGGGGGCAAGCTGCTGGCGTCGGAGGTCGCCGGGGTCGCCGTCGACGCGGGCGCCGAGGCCATGCTGGCCAGGCGGCCCGAGGGCAAGGACCTCGCCAAGGCGGTCGGCCTCGCCGGCGACCTGGTCGACCCCGGCACCACGCAGGCGGCGGTCTACACCAGGGGCGCGCTGCGGCCGATGCCGAAAGGGCAGGTCATGGGCGTGCCGTCCGACCTGACCGAGCTGGCGAAGTCCGGCATCATGTCGCCCGGCGGGCTGGTGCGGGTGCCGCTCGACCAGATCCTGCCGGCCACGCTCGTTCGCACCGACGTGTCCGTGGCCGCCTACATCAGGGCCAGGATGGGCGGCGAGGTGCTCGACCGGCTGGTCGAGCCGCTGCTCGGCGGCGTCTACGCGGGCCGCTCCGACATGCTGTCGCTGGAGGCGACCATGCCCAGGGTGGCCGCCGCCGCCCGCTCGGAGCGCTCCCTGCTGACCGCGGCCAGGGAGATCGTCTCGGAGGCGCCCAAGGCGGCGGGTCCGGTCTTCACCTCGCTGCGCGGCGGGCTCGGCAGCCTGCCCGAGGCCGTCGCCAAGGCGTCAGGGGCCGACGTGCGGACCGGCGTCACCGTCCGCGAGCTGAGCCGCACCGAGGGCGGCTGGCGGCTCGTCACCGGCCCCGTGCCCAGGCCCGAGGTGATCGACGCCGACGCGGTGATCGTCGCCACTCCGGGGCCCGCCTCCGCCAGGCTGCTCAAGGCCGAGGTGCCCAAGGCCGCGAGCGAGCTGGCCAGGATCGAGTACGCCAGCATGGCCATCGTCACGCTCGCCTACCCGCTCAGCGCCTTCCCCGAGCCGCCCGCCATCAGCGGGTACCTGGTGCCGCCCGTCGAAGGGCGGCCCATCAAGGGGGTCACGTTCAGCTCGGTCAAGTGGCCGCACCTGTCGGGCGACATGCTGCTGGTGCGCTGCTCCATCGGCCGCGTCGGCGAGGAGCACCTGCTCCAGCGCGACGACACCGAGCTGGTCTCGCTGGCCACCGCCGAGATGGCCGACGTGCAGGGAGCCCACGGGCTGCCCGTCGACACCCGCGTCTCGCGGTGGGGCGGAGCGCTGCCCCAGTACAACGTGGGCCACCTCGACCGGATCGCCAGGGTGCGCGCCGCGGTCGCCGTCGAACCGGGCCTGGCCGTGTGCGGGGCCGCCTACGACGGGCTCGGCATCCCCGCCTGCGTCTCCACCGCGCGCACGGCCGCCGCCCGGATACTGGACCACCTGTCGCTGCGAGGAGAATAGAGGCATGACAGAGGGCGCTGCGCGGCTCAAGGCCCGCGATCTGAACCAGGTGATCCGCTACACGATGTGGTCGGTCTTCAAGGCGACCACGCCGCTGCCCGGCGACCGCGAGAACATCGGCCAGGAGCTGGAGGAACTGCTGGAGCAGGCGGCGGGCAAGGACGTCGTCACCCGCGGCCTCTACGACGTGGCCGGGTTCCGCGCCGACGCCGACTACATGTTCTGGTGGCACGCGCCCACCTCCGACGACCTCCAGGACGTCTACTCCCGCTTCCGCCGCACCGCCCTCGGCCGCCACAGCGAGCCCGTCTGGTCGGCCATGGCGCTGCACCGTCCCGCCGAGTTCAACAAGTCGCACATCCCGGCGTTCCTCGCCGAGGAGGAGCCGCGGGCGTACGTGAGCGTCTACCCGTTCGTCCGCTCGCTCGAGTGGTACCTCCTCGACGACGCCGAGCGGCGGGCGATGCTGGCCGAGCACGGCAAGATGGCCCGCGACTACCCCGACGTACGCGCCAACACCGTGGCCTGCTTCGCGCTCAACGACTACGAGTGGATGCTGGCCTTCGAGGCTGACGAGCTGCACCGGATCGTCGACCTGATGCGCCACCTGCGCGGGGCGAAGGCGCGCGAGCACACCCGGGTCGAGATCCCCTTCTACACCGGCGTCCGCAAGCCGGTACAGGAACTGCTGGCCGCGCTGCCCTAAGGGCTGCGCGACCTTCTTGGTGGCGGCGCGCCGCGTTCGCGGCGATCGCCCGCTCGCCCACTCACCCGCCCGCTCGCCCGCTCGCTTGACGGGCTGCGGCGCGGGGTGCGACTCCTGCGCCCTGTGGGGCAGGGCGTTCGCGGAACGGGGCCCGAGTTGGGGATCTGGCTGACTTCGGCAAACCCGTTTGTGACAATCAGCGGAGAACCCTGTGCTCTGGCTGGTGTGGCACGTTCCAAGGAGGTGCGGATGAAGCCGTTCGCGAGGGCCCGAGGGCGGCGGGTGCCGCGACAGCGCGACGGGCACGGCGACAGGCACCGTGACCGAGACCGAGACCGTGACCGAGACCGTGCCTCCGGCGGGAAGCGGGCTCCACGGCATCGCGGGCGGCGCAGGAAACCGGTCGGGCGGCGCCCGGCGCTGACCGTGACGGCGACCGTGGCCGGTGTGCTGGCCGTCGTGGGCGGCGTCGCCGTGCTGCGCGCGTCCGACCAGGGTGCGGTGTCCGCCGGACGTGCGGGCCAGAGCGTCCGGACCGGTGCCGCCTTCGACGCGCAGGCCGGCACAGCGCCCGGCGACCTCGCCGGAACGCCGGCCGCCTCCGGGGGTTCGGCGGCGGCGCGGGCGCACCAGGCTCTGGCGAGTTCAGGAGCGACGCGGGCCCCGGCGGGTGGTCCGGCCGCGCAGGCTCAGGGGAGCTCCCCGGCTGAGGCGACGTCCGGGGTCGCGCAGGCCGAGACCAGCGAGGTCGCGCAGGTGGGCGGTGACGCAGACTCCGGCAAGGAGGCCGGAGGGCCGTCGGTGCACACCGACCAGAAGGCGGCCGAGTACTTCAAGACCCACTGGGGCGACGACAGGGCGGCCAAGCGCCTAAAGGACATCCGCACCGTAGGCGGATATTTGCGCATCTACACAGACTTGCCGGAGTCCGCGCACAACTCGTCCCAGGCCATCACCCTGTGCAAGCGCGGCCTGGAGTACCTGAAAGAGGCCGGAGTGGCCAGCCCGGTGGTGTTCGTCCAGGCCAAGTACGGCGAGAACGGCAACCCGGTCCTCGCCAACATCCTCGGCCCCTCCGACACCAGCTGCCGGGTCACCCACCCGGAACCGGACTAGAGCACCCTGACCCTGGTCTTGTTGCACACATCGCATCGCTGGGTCACGACGCGCCCGATTGCCTCGATCGTCACCCACCGATGACGAAGATGGACAAGGCTCACAACAAGCCCCTACCCGCGCCGCATCACCAGTACGCGCTGTCGCTACTCGCTCACTGCTTGGCTTCGAGTCTCAAGGAGACCGAGTTGATGCAGTAACGGTCGTCAGTGGGGGTCGCATAGCCCTCGCCGTGGAAGATGTGCCCCAGGTGCGAGTCGCACCGTGCGCACCGCACCTCCGTCCGCACCATCCCGTGGCTGCGGTCTTCGATCAGCCGCACGGCGTCGGACTCGGACGGCTCGAAGAAGCTCGGCCACCCGCAGTGTGACTCGAACTTGGCGTCAGATCTGAACAGCTCGGCCCCGCACGCCCGGCACGAGTACACGCCCTCCGTCTTGGTGTCGACGTACTCCCCGGTGAACGGGCGCTCCGTGCCCGCCTCCCGCAGCACGTGGAACTCCTCCGGAGAGAGCTGCACCCGCCATTCGGCGTCGGTCTTGACCACCTTGTCCATGCGTCCAGAGTACGAGATGCGGCAAAAAGAGATCTCCGCAGGGTGAAGCATCCATCTTGGGGTGATTCTGCGTCTTTGTAGGCAAGGGGGTGTCATCGCCTCCTGCCAAAGGGGTGAGATCACTCGCCTGATCGCCGGAACGGCACAGCCCACGCCCGTGCTGGCGCCGTCGGTGATCGCCAGGCCGGCCGGGTGGCGCGCCAGCGCCCGGAGCGGCGACGGTGTGCGGGTGGTCTTTGAGACCCGCCCTGTTGAGCGCCCGGTCCCGCCACCGTGGCAGCTCCGGGGCGGGTCCGCCTCGGCCCTGCGGATACTCGTTGCGATTCTTGTGCGGGTTCTGTCACAGGCGACGGGTAAGTTCGGGGGCATGGCTTCGCCGTACATTGAGCTCCAGGTGGGCGAGAGGACCGTCAAGGTCACCAACCCTGACAAGGTCTACTTTCCAGCGATCGGCGCCACCAAGCGCGAACTGGTCGAGTACTACGTGAGCGTCGGCGACGGCGCGCTGCGCGCGCTCAAAGACCGTCCGACCAACCTCAAACGCCACCCCGACGGGGTGCAGACCGAGGCGATCTACCAGAAGCGGATGCCGCCCAAGCACCCCGACTGGCTGAAGACCGTGACCGTCACCTTTCCCAGCGGGCGCAAGGCCGACTCGCTGCGGGTCACCGAGGTGGCGGCCATCGCGTACTGCGCCAACCTGGGCACGATCGACTTCCACCCCTGGCAGGTGCGCGCGTCCGGCGTCGAACACCCCGACGAGCTGCGCATCGACATCGACCCGCAGCCTGGCATCGGGTTCGACGCGGCGCGGCGGGCGGCGTTCCTGACCCGCGAGGTCCTCGGCGAGCTCGGCATCACCGGCTTCGTCAAGACGTCGGGCAACAGGGGCGTGCACATCGCCGTGCGCATCGAGCCGCGCTGGGATTTCATCCAGGTGCGGCACGCGGGCATCGCGCTCGCCAGAGAGGTGGAGAGCCGCGCGCCCGACCTCGTGACCACCGCCTGGTGGAAGGAGGAGCGGGGGGAGCGGGTCTTCATCGACTACAACCAGAACGCCCGCGACCGGACCGTGGTCAGCGCCTACTCGGTCAGGGCCCAGCCGCACGCCCCCGTCTCCACCCCGATCACCTGGGGCGAACTCGCCGACGTCGACCCGTCCGACTTCGACATCCGCACCGTGCCCGCCAGGTTCGCGAAACTCGGCGACGTGCACGCCGCCATCGACGATCGGGCGTTCTCGATCGAGACCCTGCTCGACTGGTACGACAAGGACGACCGCGGCGACCTCCCGTACCCGCCCAACTACCCGAAGATGCCGGGCGAGCCGATGAGGGTTCAACCCAGTAAGGCCAGGGTTGCGAAAGAGGAGAACAGGCCAAGTTAGGCTGGCGATCCGGGTATCCGGATAACCTGGCCCCACTGCATGCGGAGCGCCTTGACGATCTCGCGAAGTCGTTTCTCTCGCGATCTCCGGGCGGCGGATTAGGCGGACCGGACGATCGCGTACGTCGCGCGCGTACGTGATGAGCGCACCGACTGAAACACCCGTGACCAGGTCCGCGGCGTCGAGCGCCAGGCGCTTGTCGGCTGTGCCGACGTGCTGGCTTGAGCGGACCGACCGCATACCAGCCTGGTGCCCGCTGTCAGCGTGTCATGCAACGGGAGGCATTCTTTCGTGTGCGGAGAGTAGCCATTCGAGGGGTGGGTGGGAGTCGCGTTAGGTCCGGCTTTTCGTCCCGTTAATTGATGGCGAATAGCGCAACGGCGGCATCGACGCGGGTTTGCGCTGCATTTACCCGTAATGACGGCACCGTCGACGGCCTGGCACGCCGTGTCAAGTCTCATCCAACCCCGGCGATATTCGCCGATTTATGGAAGAAGCGGTGCTAGCGTCCGTTTTGTACGAAAGTCGCGGATGAGGAGGGGGCCATGGTCACTCCGCACGCCTCAGCCGGTTTCTCGACGTGGGGTTGCGGCCGCCGCCGCTGCGGATTCCGCCGATGGGGCGGTTGTGGATTCCGCCGCCGCCGGTTCTTCTGGTGGTAGAAAGGTCGAACGAGAGCCGATGGGTCACCCGTCGGCTCTCGTTCTCTGACCATGGAGACCGGCCGGCGCCGTCCTGCTGGACGGCCTGGACAACCGCGGGTCAGGCTCGAACACCGGCCACCCGTGACGGCGTGAGCAGGTAGCGGGCCCGACATTCCCTTCGGGTGAGAGCCCGCCTTCCTGCGGTTTCAGTCCGGCGAGAGCTGTACGTGTACACGCCGTGTCATGCGGTGCTGCCGATGAGGGCGAGGCGTCCGTCCACTGCGTGGATCGCTGAGGAGGCGGCGCAGAACTCCGGGAAGGTTCCACGAAGACGCCTGGCGAGCCCGTGCGGGCCCAGCCCTCAGAGGCGAGAAGTGAGCCCAGGGAGAATGGCGCAAGCTGGTCCGATTGGAGGGTAGACTTACTGATGCGACGCGGGATGGAGCAGTTCGGTAGCTCGTCGGGCTCATAACCCGAAGGTCGGGGGTTCAAATCCCCCTCCCGCCACGAAGCGCCGTTCTTGAAACGGCTGGGCTGAAGTTGACGGGGTCCCGTCTGATCTTGATGGTCAGGCGGGACCTCGTCTTTTCGACGGTCGCGAGCCGGCTGATGAGGAGGCTTTCGTCAGGCCTGACCCTCGCACGGAGCGTGGCCGAGGCGCACCATGCCCGCCTCATCGTCCAGGCCCGTGACAGAGGCGGACTCGTCGTCGAGGTCCGTTCCGGGCCGCGCCGCAGAACCGATGACGTTCGGCGTGGAGCGCGGCTGCCGTGCCGAGCATCGGACCGCGTCCATTCTGACCATTCACCACCGCGCCCGTTCGGCAGGCTTGATCGGCGCGATGCTCGCACTCGATGCGAGATCGACGGCCATCAGCCAGAAGGCTTGGTGGGGGTCCGCTGCTCGGATCAGGCCATGTGGTGCGGCTGGCCGTGCGGTACCGCGCCCCCTGGCTCGCCGCCGACCGCCGGTCAGATCATCAGGCCACCGGAGACACGCAGGTTCTGACCCGTGATCCATTGCGAGTCGGGCCCGGCCAGGAAGGCAACGACGTTGGCAATGTCCTCCGGGCGTCCCAGCCGTTGCAGTGGCGTCATGGCGACAACGTGCTCGATGGCCTGCTCCAGATTCTCCCCGGCTGCGGCGCGCATCATGTCTGTGTCGGTGGCACCAGGGGACACGCTGTTGACCGTGATGCCCCTGGGACCGAACTCGCGGGCGGCGACCGCGGTGATCGACTCCAGCGCCGCCTTGCTGGCGAAGTACAAGGCCAGACCCGGCACCGCACCGGCAGAGGAGATGTTGACGATCCGCCCACCCTCGCCGAGCCTTTCGGCAGCGGCTTGGATAACGAAGAACGGCCCCTTGGTGTTGACGGTCATCACCTCGTCGAAGTCGCTCTCAGAGGCGTCGCAGATGTTCCCCATCGGATTGATCGCCGCGTTGTTGACCACTACGTCCAAACCGGCCAGGCTCCGGTCGACCTCAGCGAAGAGGTACTCCAGGTCCTCCAGGCGCCCCTGGTCCGCTCGTACCGCGATCGCCTGCCCGCCGAAGGCCGCCACCTCAGCCACCACGTCCTCAGCGGCCGCCTGGTCGCGCTTGAAGCTGAACATCACTGCCGCGCCCTCACGAGCCAGCCGCACCACGATCGCGCGCCCGATCCCCCGTGACCCGCCGGTCACCAATGCCGTCTTCTTCTCCAACGTTCCCATGCCAACTCCTTGCCATCGGGCGCTCCCCTGATGGGAGCGCCTCACAGCAGAGTCGTGACAACAGTGTCGGTCTCGACATCCGCGCCGAAGAAAATCCAGGAAAGGGGGCGGCGGCGTCGGGCCCTGCCGCAACCGAGGGCGACTGGGGCATCGGTCGCGACAGGAAGACTCTTCTCTCGAAGGGTGTCCCCAGCCGCAGCGGCTAGGAGACGGCTTCCAGCGGTAGGTCGTTGCCGCGCCAGGTAGCCGCCAACTCCTGAACCGGCACGTTGAGTGCCTCGCCGAGGCAGACGATCGTGCCGAATCCGGGGGACGGCAGTCGTCCGGTCTCGATCTTGCGCAGGGTTTCCGGCGAGATGCCGGCCGCGTGTGCGACCTCCGCTAGGTCGCGTCCTGCTCGCGCGTGGCGCAGCAGGGCGCCGAGACGTCTGCCGGCTTCGATCTGCTCAGGTGTGAGTGGTTGGCGGACCATGATCCCAGGATAGGGCTGGTATTTCTATACCGGCAAGTGTTAGGGTTCCGGTATAACTATACCAACACCCTGTGATGCGAGGTACTCGTGATTGAACTGAAGACGCCTGCGGAGATCCAGCGCATGCACGTGGCCGGGCGTTTCGTCGCCGAGGTGCTCTCCGAGGTCGGCCGACTCGCCGACGTAGGTGTCAACCTCCTGGACCTGGAGCGCCACGTGCGCGGCATGATCAAACGGCGCGGGGCGGAGTCGTGCTACTGGGACTACGCGCCGTCCTTCGGACGCGGCCCGTTCCGCAACGTCATCTGCCTGTCGGTCAACGACGCCGTCCTGCACGGCCTACCCCACGACTACACACTGCGCGACGGGGACGTGCTCAGCGCGGACCTCGCAGTCAGTATCGACGGCTGGGTGGCCGACTCGGCGCGCACGGTCGTCGTCGGCACCGCTGCCGAGGAGGACCTGCGGATCATCCGGGCCACCGAGGAAGCGTTGGAGGCGGCGATCGAGGTGGCACGTCCGGGTAACCGCCTGGGTGACATCTCGGCGGCCATCTGGGCGGTGGCCCACGACTACGGCTATCCGGTCAACACCGAGTTCGGTGGCCACGGCATTGGCCGCACCATGCACGAGGGGCCCCACGTTTCGAACATGGGCCGGGCAGGGCGCGGCCTGAAGCTCCGGCCGGGGCTGACCCTCGCGCTCGAACCCTGGTTCGCGCGTACGACCGATCGGATCGTTTACGACGCCGACGGCTGGACCATCCGGTCGGCCGACGGCTCGCGCACGGCCCACTCCGAGCACACGGTCGCCATCACCGAGGACGCCCCCTTGGTGCTCACCCGGCGTGAGGCGGAAGGCCCCGTAACGCGGGCTGATTCCGCCGGTCGGCTCTCCATAAAGGGCGCCTAAGTCGCCCTGTCCAACCGATGCCGGCCCGTATCGAACGGTGCTGGCAGCAACATCCGCTCGCGCCGCTGACCTGTAGTTCGCCCGGTGCGTGAGACGAAAAGGGGCGGCTGCCTGCGGTTCCCAACCTGTCAGGGGCGGTGTCGGCGACGCGTGAACCAGAACCGGTTCGGCTTGCCGAGATCAACCTCAGGTAGCCTCACCACTAGATCAACTTTACCCCTCCAGACGGGGCAAGCCCGTTGCCGTCAATGTGTGAAGGTGACACCGATGCTGGACTACGGCCTTGACATGTCCGGTGTAGAGCGCGACCTTGCTCTGTCGGACTTGGTGGCTGAAGGGGATGAGCTTGACGCCCTGGTATCAGCGCAGGCCGACTGGTCGAAGCCTACGCCGGCAGCGGGGTGGACGATCGCCCACCAGATCGCTCATCTTGCTTCAGCTGACGCGAACGTCCTCATCGCTGTACGGACCCCGGATGCGTTCGACGCTGTGCTGAAGCAGGCGGAGGCCGCAGGCAGCCGATACGCTGACCTCGACGCTGCCGCGGGAGCAGCCAAACCGCGATCGGTACTGCTGGAACAATGGCGCGCTGGTCGAACCGCGGTGGCGGCGGAGCTGCGTGACCTTCCACTGGACCATGGGTTTCCGTGGTACGGCTCGCAGCTGACCGCAGCGCTCATGGTGCCGCTTCGACTGATGGAAACGTGGGCTCACGGGCAGGACGTTCTCGACACGCTGGGTGTCTCACGCCGTCCGACGGGTCGGCTCCAGCATGTGGCCTCGTTGGGAGTGGTAGGACGAGAGCTGTCGTTCTATGCGGCCCAATTGCCTGCTCCGGCAGAGCCGTTCCGTGTCGAGCTGACTGGTCCCGACGGCCAAGCCTGGGTATGGGGCCCAGAAGATGCCAGGCAACGGGTTCAGGGCAGTGCCCTCGACTTCTGCCTTCGAGTCACCCAACGCAGGTCCCGAGCCCAGACTGACCTCACGGCAGTCGGCGAGGACGCGCAGAAGTGGCTTGACATCGCTCGCGTTTTCCTCTGAAGAGGCAAGTAGCGATCAGCCGAACGAGCTCTTCAACAACACCTTCTACGTCTCCCTGAGCCACTGATCAGACCCTGAAGGTCATGGCCTGCGGAGACAGCTGCGCCCCCGCCGGGTGTATATGACAAATGTCATGCCCGCGTCGTGCGAACCGCACCGGAACTGGTGATCCGTGGCACTGCCCCGCGCAGCCGCGTTCAAAGAGGCTGAAGTCATGAGTCAGAACCACTCTTTCACCACGCCCGCCGCGTCGGTCTCGCATAGCGCCGGCTCCGCAGCGCAGCTGCGTCGCCGTGGCCCTCGTCCCGTCCCGCCGGGCGTCGAATACCACCGCGTGCTGCAGAGCGACAAGCGGCGCATCGGCCGCGGCATCCTGGCGATCGTGCTGATGCTCGTCGGCCTGTTCGGCTTCGGCGGCATCATCGGCTACGTCGGTGGCCAGATCGACCTGCACGTGTTGGGCCGGCACAACGTCATCGCCGGCGGTACTGAGTTCACGCCGATCATGCAGCTCGGCAACGCCCTCTCGATCGCGATCCTCATCCCGTGGAGCATGCTCGTCCAGCGTTGGCTGTACGGCGTGAAAGGCGCCTCGCTGAGCTCCGTCGCCTCGACGCTGCGCCCCGCGATCATCGGCCGCGCCGTGATGATCGTGTTCCCCGTCTGGGCGGTGTACATGGCGATCTTCACGGCCGTCTCGCCCTACCAGCTGGCCGACTGGGCTATCTCCGACCTGATTCTGCTATTCGTGATCACCGTCCTCGTTACGCCGTACCAGGCGGCCGGCGAGGAGTACGGCCTCCGTGGCCTGGTGTTCCGCGTCGCTGCGAGCTGGGGCCGCGGACCGCGCACCTCGCTCGTGCTGGGCATCACCGTTTCGGCGATCGTGTTCGCCGTGATCCACGTCTCCACCGACCCGTGGCTGAACGCCTACTATCTTGCGCTCGCCGTCGGCTGGGCCCTCATCACCTGGCGCACCGGGGGCCTGGAAACCGCGATCGTGATGCATGCCGCGAACAACACGCTCGCATTCCTCCTGTCCCTGACGATGCACACCGACCCGGTCTCCGGCGGCGACCGCTCGGCAGGCGTCGGCTCGGCCATCTTCCTGCTGCCGATCGTGCTGATGGCGATCTTCAGCGCGGTGATCTGGATCCGCACCCGCAAGACCGGCCCGGCGCGCACCCCCGCGCTAGAGCAGTCCGGGTTCGCGTCCTAGGAGGCACAAGCAGAATGAGGGTTGTAGGCGATTGGCCCGTGGTCAGCGCACGAAGGTTCGAAGCCTTCATGCGCTTGTCGACGTATGCGGTGATCGTGACTCCGATCGTCACGCTGGTCGGCGGCTTCACCGGCTCCGATCTGCTCGCCGGTGGGCATGTCGTCGCGTTCATCACGCACACACCTGCGGAAGTGAGCGCTGCGATGCGGGTCTTGCCCGGCGCGACGTTCATGCGGCCCCACTGAGCCGCCTTGTTCGGCCGCCAGGGGGCTGAGGGCGGGTCTACCGGGGCGCGGGCTCGGTGTCAGTCGTCGATCGCCTGGTAGAGCGCGGTCCAGAAGTCGTGGATCAGCCGCGCCGAGTTCGGGACGGACATCCCGACCTGGGTGAGCAGGACTCCGGTGAGCTGCTTGTCCGGGTCGGCGTAGGTCGAGGTGCCGCTTCCGCCGTCCCAGCCGAACTGGCCGATGGAGGCGTAGTCGCCGCGGTAGGTGCGCACCGCCATCCCGAAGCCCCAGCCGCCGTGCTGCCCCTGGCCGAATGACACATGGACGTTGTCGGTGGCCATGGCGTTGCGGACGGCGTTCTGCTCGGGCGTCAGGCGGTTGGTGGTCATCAGCTCGACGGCGGGCCGGGACAGGATCCGTTCGCTCCCGTGCACCCCGCCATTCAGCAGCATCCGGAAGTAGGCGTGGTAGTCATCGACGGTGGAGACCAGCCCGCCACCGCCGCCCTGGAACGCCGGAGGCCGGCTCCACCGTCCCCCCTCGGCCTCGTCCCACACGAGGAACTCTCCGCTCTGCGGGTCGGGGGCGTAGAGGGTCGGCAGCCGGTCGATCTTGTCGGCGGGCACGTGGAAACCGGTGTCCTTCATCCCCAGCGGATCGAAGATGCGCTCACGCAGGAACGTCTCGAACGACTGGCCGGTGACCCTGGCCACCAGCACGCCGAGCAGGTCGTGGCTGATGTGGTACTGCCAGCGCTCTCCGGGCTGGTGCATCAGCGGAAGCGCGCCCAGGCGGCGCATCCACTCATCCGGCTCGGGCATCGGCTCCGGCAGATCGGGCGTGAGCTCCTGCTCGAAGATCGCGCCCATGATCGGGGTGCCCAGCGACGTCATATCCATGCCGAGCCCGAACGTGGAGGTCAGCAGGTCCCGTACGGTGATCGGCCGCCGCGCCGGCACGGTGTCGTCCAGCGGGCCGTCGATCCGCTTCAGCACCCGCCGGTCGGCGAGTTCCGGCAGCCACGGCTCCACCAGGTCATCCAGCCGCAACCTGCACTCATCAAGCAGGACCATCGCCGCCGCCATCGCAACCGGCTTGGACGTCGAGGCCATCCGGAAGATCGTGTCCCGGCGCATCGGCGCGCCACCGTCATGGCGCATCGTCCCGATCGCCTCGACGTGCGTCTCACCGCCCCGGCCGACCAGAGCGACCAGCCCGGGAATCTTCCCGGACTCGACATGCCCTGCCAGCACCTCACGCAGTCTGCGCAGCCCCGCTTCGGAGAAGCCGCTGTTGCTTGTTCCCATCATGAATCTCCTTGCGCACAGTGTTCGATCTTGCGAGACCCGTCCCGGCGTGACGCTCATGATCTCGGCGAGCTGGAGCTCGGTCACGGGACTCCCTCTGCGGCGCCACCGGCACCAACAAACGTTCGGAAATCTCTGAACGTCTGCGACGGTACATTGCATTCACAAATCGGTCAACAGGCAACGATGGTGCATCTAGCCTGCTAGATTCCGCTTACTGAACTGGCATTGCAATGAATATGATGCTGAACGCAATGGGTGATCGAGATGAGAATTGCAATGGGCTGCGGGTGAATGCATACTGTCCAGCGGAGTGTGCCGGGGCGCCGAGCTTCGCGCACGTCGACAGATAGGAGCCACGGACCGATGCCCGGAGGCAGGCTCACCAATGAGGACCGTCAGCACATCGCCGCGTGGCTGGCCGAGGGGCTCGGATACGCAGAGATCGGCCGGCGTCTAGGGCGGCCCGCCTCGACCATCATGCGGGAGGTCACCCGGAACGGCGGACCCGACGATTACGGGGCGGACCAGGCGCACGAGGCCACCCGGCATCGTGCGCGCCGGCACAAGCAGGCTCAGCCTCCGGCGCCGCCGATCCCCGACAGCGGCCATGGGCGTGATCCCCAAGCGGTGCAGGATTTCACGGAGTCCTTCACCGCTCTCCTCGTCCAGCAGGGGCTGCCCCGGATGGAGGCCAGGGTGCTGGCCTGCCTGCACATCACTGACTCCGGCACTCTCACCGCCGCTGACCTGGTCCAGCGGCTTCGCGTCAGCCCGGCGTCGGTCTCGCACGCCGTCGCCTTCCTCGAACAGCAGGGAATGCTCAGGCGGGAACGGGCTCCCGGCGCGCGGCGCGAACGCTATGTCATGGACGATCAGATCTGGCTCCGGTCTCTCCTTGCATCTCTGCAGATGAACGAGGCCCTGGCGGCCGCATCGCAGCGCGGAGCCGAGATTCTCGGGGCCGCAACCCCGGCGGGCGCCCGCTTCGAGTCCTCCGCCGAATTCCTTCGCCTCGTGAGCGAGGCCCATCGACAGGTCATGGAGCAGTATCGGCAGGGCATGGCCGCCCGGAGCGCCCAGCACCCGGACACGCCGACCACGGGACGAGCTCGCGTACCGGACCGAGAGGACGAGCGGGCAGCCGGCGGCTGATCGGCAACGCGTCAGAAGGCTCCCGTCAGAGCGGCATGGGGATGCGCTCGAAGAACCAGTACAGGCTGACTCCCACGATGGGGACCGACAGCGCGACCACCGCCCAGCGGGCCGCGGACGTCCGGCGCACCAGCACCAGCAGCGGGAAGAGCACGGCGATGATCATCAGCTGTGTCACCTCGATGCCGAGGTTGAAGCTCAGGAGCGACAGGAGCAGCTCCCACGACCCGCTCTCGTCGATGTCCAGCGCGCCCGCGAAGCCCAGGCCGTGGATCAGGCCGAAGGCGAAGACGATCGGCAGCCGCCACTTGCCCAACCTGTCCTCGTCGCGGCCCAGGAGGTTGGCGAGCGCCACGACGATGATCGACGCTGCGATGACCGGCTCGACGATCTCTCCCGGAACGTCCACGACCCCCATCGCCGCCAGCAGGAACGTGATGCTGTGGGCGGCCGTGAAGGCGGAGGCCGTGATGACGACGTCGCGGAGCCGGCGCGCGCCGATGAGCAGCGCGAGCAGGAAGAGGACATGGTCGAGGCCGAAGGCCAGGTGCTCGGCGCCGAGCAGGAAGAACTCCCAGACCTGACGCGACGCCGGGCGCTCGCCGACCCGCAGCGTCGGGCTCTCGGCGTTCAGGAGCGCCGAGCCCTTCTCGCCGTCGAGGTCGTACCCGACCATCGTCTTCGTGCTGTGGACGAAGCTTTCGGCGTCGGGGAACAGCGCGCTCGAGATCGCGTGCACGCCCCCGCTCCCGCCCTGGCAGGTGTAGGTGAGGGTGAGCACCGCGTAGGCGGCCTTGCCGCGGGGGCGCACGTCCGCGTCGCCGACCGTCGCGGGTGAGCACGGCTTGTCGTCGTACGCCACGGCGAAGCGGCGCGTGACGTAGTCGGTCACGGCGTCGCGGTTGATGGTGAGCTGGCGCAGCTGCTCGGTCCGCTCCTTCGCCTCGTACGCCTCCGCGTAGAGCCAGGCCGACTTCATGAGCAGGTCGTACTCCAGGTCGAGCACGACCTTGACGTTCGCGCCCGTGCCGGTCACCTCGGCGTGCGCGGTCGTGGTCGCGTCGTGCGCCGCCGCCGGAGTGGGATGGAAAAGGTCGGCCAGCACGCTTCCGAGGAGGACGGCGAGGACGACGGCGGACAGCCAGCGCCTGCGGGGCATGTGTCTTGTCTCCAGGTCGAGGGGTGAACGCCGCCCCGGACCAGGTCCGGGGCGGCGGGAATCGGCTAGCGGTTGAACCAGTGGTACATGGGCGAGTCAGCTCCCCACTTGCCAGGGCGGCCGTGCTCGTCCTTGGTCACGAAGACGCTCGGCTCGGAGGCGGTCACGCCGCCACCGGTGGAGCGTGCCGTGACGAACCAGGCGTAGGCCGTGTCGTCCTTGAGGCGGTCCCAGGTGACCGAGGCGACCTGACCCGACGTGACCGTGCTCTTGCCGATGGTGCGGGTGGGCTTGTAGAGCGCCAGCGAGTCGGTCTGGAAGCTGGTCGTGCGGGAGGTGAGGTCGACCGGCAGCACCATGTTGTCCTCGCGCCCGTCGTAGCGGCGCAGCGGGTCGAACTCGCCGGCGCCGAAGTCGTTGAGCAGCGGGGAGTAGGTGTCCACGGTCAGCTCCGCCCGTTCGACGTTGAACTGCAGCATCCGGAAGAAGCTCGCGCCGAACTGGAGCTGGTCCTGCGGGTTGTACCCGCCGATCTGGGTGAGCCCGAGCCGGTCCGCCGACACCGTGTAGAACTGGTAGTCGGCCAGGAGCTCGACCACGCCGTTGCCGACCTGGCCGACCTTCGGCTTCACGTTGGTGCCCACGCCGTGCTCGTGGCCGGCGAGGATGAGGAAGACGTTCGGGTTCTTCTCGACCACCGTCTTGTACAGCATCGACCCGTCAGGTGCGGAGAATCCGGTGCCGCGCCCGTCGGGGTTGGTGCTCGGCACGAGGTAGTCGTGCGAGAGCAGGATGCCGTTGCGGTCGGAGAACTTCTTGAAGATGGAGTCGGCCCATTCGGCCTCCTCCCTCGTCACGCCGTACGACAGGCCGACCACGACGAAGTCCAGCCCGCCCGCGGAGAACAGGTCGTAGTGGTTCTGGTTGTCGCCCTCCTTCCACGGACCGCCGTACTTGCCGTGCTGCCAGCCCTGCGACGCCCCCTGGTACCGGTCGGGACCGTAGTACTTGTTGTAGATCGCGCCCGGACCGTCCTCGGTGCCCGACTGGTTGTCGTGGTTGCCGGCGATCACGCCGTTCGGGATGTTCGCCTCGTCCAGCACGCGCTGCTGCTTCGACGACACCTCGAACTCGCCGACGACCTGCCGCTGCGTGGCCTCGTCGGCGGGCTTGCGGATGTTGTTCTCGATGATGTCGCCGGTGTGCGCGACGTACGAGATCTTGCGCTGGTCCTTGTTCTCCTTGATCCAGTTGACGATGCCGGAGTAGGCGGACTCCCACACCGCGCGCTCCTGCGGGGTTTCCTGCTCCACCGCGCCCTCGGAGATGTACTGGGTGTCGGTGAAGTGGACCATCGAGAAGTCGTAGGTGGCGGGGTCGGCGAAGCCGTTCGGGTCACCCGGCTCGATGTCGTCGGCGAACGGGTCCTCTCCGGTCACCATGACGTGGACCTGCTGCTTGTCGACGTAGCCCTGGTCGACGACGGCCGTGAGGGTGGTCTTGCCCTCGGCGGCGCCGCGGGCGCTCGTCAGGAGGTCCCACGCCTTGGCCTTCGTGTTCCACACCCGCAGCGACACCAGCCGCTCGGGGTCGATGACGCCCTCCCAGCGCAGCACGGGGGAGTCCACGTGGCCCTGCACCTGGACGTCGTACCGCTGGTAGGTGACGTCCTTGCCGGAGGGGGCGTCGAGCGTCTTGCCGTCGGTGGGCTCGAGCCCTTCGGCCTTGACGTGCGTCTCGCCCGGGACCCGCAGGGTCGTGGGCACGGACGGGGCCGTTCCCTGGAACACCTGGTTCGGGGTGAGGATCTCGGCCGCGGAGAACGTCGCCGTCACCTGGCCGCCGTCGGGTTCGGCCACCTTCGCCGAGAGCGTGACGGGGTCCGAGACGTCGACGGCCCCCAACGCCGGGGTCAGCTCGGCGGGGACGTCCGGGATGCCCGCGGACTCGAACACGATCTCCCGGGTCGCGGTGTTGCCGAGCCCGTCGGCGCCGGTCACGGCCAGGGTGTGCTTACCGGCGTGCAGGCCCGGGCCCACCTGGGCGCCCAGTTCGATCGGCCGGCCGTCCAACTTGACGTCCGGCCCGGACACGACGCCGGAGGCGTCCTCGAGCTTGACGTCCAGCACGACCGAGGCGGTGATCTTCTCGTCCGCGACCGGGACGCTCGCGGCGACCTTCGGCGCCGAGTTGTCGGTGATGAGGACGCGGGTGGCGACCTCGCCCGTGGCCGACGTCGCGGCGATGGTGTGCTTGCCGTCCTTGATGGCCGTGGTGTCGAGGTCCGCTCGCAGGCCACGGGCGGGACCGTCGACCAGGAACTCGAGGTCGATCTCGGTCAGCGGGTTCACGTTGTCGCCGCAGTTGCCGTCGCCCATGCTGTACGAGGCCTTGAGCATCTGGCCGGCCGCCGTGCCCTGCGCGGGCGTCAGGGCGATGTTGGAGATCGTGAAGTCGTCGTGGTTCTTGCCGCACGACGTCGGGAAGGTGCCGGCCACGAAGTCGATCGTGTTCCAGCCGGGCACGAGGAACTCGTTCGGGATGGTGAGGTCCACGCGCTTGCTCACGAAGTCGCCGTCGAGCACGACCTTCTGGCCGTTGACGAGCACGAAGTTCTGGTAGCGCGCCTCGATCGAGTTGCTGCCCACGTTGAAGCTGAGGGTCGCGTTGCCCGAGCCGAGCGTCTCCATGACGTGCCTCGCCGGGCCGTCGATCGTGTAGCGCAGCTCGACCTCGCGCAGGAGGGTCTGGCTGCTGCCACAGTCGCCGTCGCCCAGCTCGTACGACGGCTTGATGTCCTGGCTCGTCACGGTGGCGCCGTCGAGGGCGAGGGCGAGGTTCGCGATCGTGAAGTCGTCGCGGTTGTTGCCGCAGGACTCCTTGTAGTCCCCGGTGACGACCTTGATCGTGTTGTTGCCGGGCACCAGGAACCGGGCCGGAACCGCGATGGTCACGCGCCGGCTCACCCAGGTGCCGCCCAGGTCGATGCGCTTACCGTTGACGAGCAGGAAGTTGTCGTACTTGTCGTCGATCGAGTCCGCGCCCACGTCGAAGCTGAACATCGCGGCGCCGTTGCCGAGCGTGGCCTTCGTGGCCGGTTTGTCGCCGTCCACGGTGAGGGACTTGACGCCGCCCTCGCCCACGGCCGGGACCGTCGCGAAGACCGGCTTGGTGCCTGCCACGAGCGTGCCGTCCGTCGGCTGCAGCCGCGGCGCCCCGGCCGGGCTGTTGTTCACCGTCACGGTGTTCTTGACGGTGACCCCGGCCGCGGTCGTGGCGGTGATGGCGTGCTCGCCGTTGGCGAGCGTCGTGGTGTCGACGTCAGCGGTGAGGCCCGTGGTGCCCTGCGGGTCGCCCTGGATGAAGAACTTGAGCGTGGCGCGCTTGAGCAGCGTGGTGTTCGTGCCGCAGCTGCCGTCGCCGAAGGAGAAGGTGTAGGGATTGTCCTCGCCGTCCGCGACCTCACCGAGCAGCTCGAGGCCCACGTCGGACAGGACGAAGTCGTCGTGGTTGAGGCCGCATGACGACTGGATCGTACCGACGACGATCTCGACGGTGTTCTCTCCCTTGACCAGGTGCTCGTTCGGGATCTCCATGGTCGCCCGCTCGTTCACATGGTCGCCGATGTCGCTCCGGTACGCCCCGTTGACCAGGATGTAGCTGTGGTACTGCGCCTCGGTCGGGTTCGAGCCGACGTCGAACCTGAGCTTGGAGACGCCCACCGTCCGGGTGGCGTTGAGCGTGGTGTCGTCGATGGCGAGTTTCGTGACGCTGTCACCGGCCGCGGTCGGGACCGCCGCGACCTTCGCCTTGCCCTCGAGGAAAGAACCGCTGGCGGGGGTGAGTGACGGAGGGCTCTGGGAACTGGTCGGCGTCGCGGTGGGCCGTCCCCGATCCTGGGCCGCCGGGGTGGGGTCGGCGTGCGCCGCGGTTACCAGGCCGGTCGCGAGCAACACCGCGACCGCGGCTGCCGCGGCGAGACGCCCTCGGCTCCGTAAGCCGCTCAGTGGTGTTCGTGCTGCCATTGGCTGCATCAGATGCAGTCCCTTCTCTTACGCGCATAAGCAGCCCATAAAGCGGCATGCTCTCGGGTGGACACCCTGGAGCGCGCAAGTGAACGGAGTCCATGCAGAGGCTGAAGTGAGCAGAAACTGTGATCTCATTCTGGTCATCTGTCACGACACAGGAACAAGCAGTCACACGTCGACCAATAGGCATGTACTGGAACATTGGCGGCGGAAGCGGCGGCCCTCGGCGGGGGTGACCAGGTGAGCGTGCGGCGTTGGGCGAGTCTCAGGCGGTGGCGTGCTGCCTTCATGGCTGCTCTCATAGGGGCATTGATCACGAAGTGGCGGACAACAGGCAGGAGCTGACTCCATGCGGACGCGACAGGGCGCGCGGATCGTGTTGCTGGACCCCGACGAGCGGATCCTGATGATCCAGCACCGGTACGACGGCGCCATCGTCGTCCCCGGCTCTCCCGTGCAGGAGCTGTTCTGGATACCGCCAGGCGGCGGCGTCGAGGACGGCGAGGACTTCCGCGAGGCCGCCCGCCGGGAGCTGTTCGAGGAGACCGGCCTGACCGACGTCGACTGGGGCCCCTGCCTGTGGACGCGCGACGCGGACGTCCTGTGGAACGGCGAGCCCATGCACGTGCACGAGCGGTACTTCCTGGCACGGGCGCGCGGCGACAGGGCGGTCAGCCGCTCCCACCTGGAACCCGGCGAACAGGACGGGATCACTGCGCACCGGTGGTGGTCACTGGCCGAACTGACGGCGGTCGAGGACGCCCGGACCCTGCGGCCTCCGGGGCTGCCCGGCCTGCTCGCCGACGTGCTGACCGCGAACGGCCACCTATCAGGCGAGCCACGCGCCCTGCTCGGGTAGGCGACGTCATCTCCCGCACGCCGACCCGCACCCCGGCCTGCCCCCAAGGGTGCGCCGGGAGCCGGCCCGCCACGGCCTCGAATCACAACCGGTGGTTGTGAGGGTCGGTGTGTCGATTGTTGGACAGCGCGGCCGCCTCTGGGGTCGAATGCTCGCGCCGCAAGAGGTCCACAACCGTGAGGAGCGCGAGGCCGGTGAGGTCGTTCGTCCACCTGCATGTGCACACCGAGTATTCGATGCTCGACGGCGCCGCTAAGGTCGGCCCGCTCATGGACGAGGTGTCGGGCCAGGGGATGCCGGCCGTGGCGATGAGCGACCACGGTAACGTGCACGGGGCGTACGAGTTCTACCACTCGGCGGTCCGGGCGGGCGTCAAGCCGATCATCGGTGTCGAGGCGTACGTCGCCCCGGCCTCGCGGCACCACCGGCAGCCGGTGTTCTGGAGCGACAACCTCGCGTTGCGCAGGTCCAACGACGACACCGGTGAGGGCGGTGACGTCTCCGGGCGCGGGCTCTACACCCACATGACGATGTGGGCGGCCGACGCCCGTGGTCTGCGGAACCTGTTCCGGCTCCAGTCGCGGGCCTGGCTGGAAGGGCACGTCCAGAAATATCCGCGCATGGACGATGAGCTGTTCGCCGAGCACGGGCAGGGCATCATCGCCACGACCGGCTGCCCGTCGGGGGAGGTGCAGACCAGGCTGCGGCTCGGCCAGTACGACCGGGCCATCGAGGCCGCCGCCAGATATCAGGACATCTTCGGCAAGGAGAGCTACTTCCTCGAGCTCATGGACCACGGCATCGCCATCGAGAGCCGGGTCCGCGACGAACTCCTGAAGATCGGCAAGGAGCTCGGGCTGCCGCCCCTGGCCACCAACGACTCCCACTACGTGACAGCGTCCCAGGCCCAGGCGCACGACGCGCTGCTGTGCATCGGCACCGGCAAGCGGCTCGCCGACGCCGACCGGTTCCGGTTCAGCGGCAGCGGCTACTACGTCAAGTCCGCGCAGGAGATGCGCGCGCTCTGGGACGCCGAGGTCCCCGGCGCGTGCGACAACACGCTGCTGGTGGCCGAGCGGGTCGGTGATTACGGCGAGGTGTTCTCCCACCGGGACCTGATGCCGCGGTTCGCCGTTCCCGAGGGCGAGACCGAGTCCACCTGGCTGCGCAAGGAGGCGCTGCGGGGCGCGCGCCGCCGATACGGGGGCGAGCCGCCCAGGGAGGTCCTGGACCGCATCGACTACGAGCTGTCCGTCATCGACACCATGGGCTTCCCCGGCTACTTCCTCGTGGTCTCCGACATCTGCCGGTACGCCAGGGAGAACGGCATCGGCCTCGGCCCCGGCCGCGGATCCGCCACCGGATCGGTGGTCTCCTACTGCACGGGCATCACCGAACTCGACCCGATCGAGCACAAGCTGATCTTCGAACGCTTCCTCAACCCCGAACGCATCACCATGCCGGACGTCGATCTCGACTTCGACGACCGGCGACGCGACGAGATGATCGACTACGTCACCCGGAAGTACGGCGACGACCGCGTCTGCCAGATCGTCACGTTCGGCACGATCAAGGCCAAGGCCGCGGTCAAGGACTCCTGCCGGGTGCTGGGCTTCCCGTACGCCCTCGGCGACCGGATCAGCAAGGCGTTCCCCGCGGCGGCCGGAGGCAAGGAGATCCCGCTCGCCGCCATCCACGACGAGCGGCACCCCCGGTACGGCGAGGCGGCCGAGCTGCGGCGGATGTACGAGGAGGAACCCGACGTCAAACAGGTGATCGACACCGCGGTCGGGGTCGAAGGGCTCACCCGGGGCACCGGAATCCACGCCGCGGGCGTGATCCTCTCCTCCGAGCCGCTGATCGACGTGCTGCCGCTGGTCAAGCCGAAGGCGGGCGGCCCGATCGTCACCGGCTTCCCCTTCACCCAGGCCGAGGACATGGGCCTGCTGAAGATGGACTTCCTCGGCCTGCGCAACCTGACCGTCATCGGCGACGCCATCGCGGGCGTCCGCGCCAACAAGGGCGTCGACATCGACATCCTGGAGGTTCCGCTCGACGACACCACGACCTACGAACTGCTGGCACGCGGTGACACGCTCGGGGTCTTCCAGCTGGACAGCGGCGGCATGCGGGTGCTGCTGAAACTCATGCAGCCCACCACGTTCACCGACATCGCCGCGGTGAACGCGCTGTACCGGCCCGGCCCGATGGAGATGAACGCCCACACCAACTACGCGCTGCGCAAGACCGGCAAGCAGCCGGTCGAGCCGATCCACCCCGAACTGGAGGAGGCGCTGGAGCCGATCCTGGGCGACACCTACCACCTGGTCGTCTTCCAGGAGCAGGTCATGGCCATCGCCCAGCAGCTCGCCGGGTACTCCCTCGGGGCCGCCGACATGCTGCGCAGGGCCATGGGCAAGAAGAAGAAGGAGGTGCTGGACGCCGAGTGGGACCGGTTCTCGGCGGGCATGCGCGAGCGCGGCTGCTCCGAGGAGGCGATCAAGGCCGTCTGGGACGTCCTGGTCCCGTTCAGCGGCTACGGCTTCAACAAGTCGCACACCGCCGGGTACGGGCTGGTCTCGTACTGGACCGCCTACCTCAAGGCCAACCACCCTCACGAGTACCTGGCCGCGCTCCTCACCTCGGTACGGGACGACAAGGACAAGATGGCCGTCTACCTGTCGGACTGCCGCCGCCTGGGCATCAGGGTGCTGCCCCCCGACGTCAACGCGAGCCGGCTGGACTTCGCCGCGGTCGGCACGGACGTCCGCTTCGGCCTGGGCGCGGTGCGCAACGTCGGATCGAACGTCGTCGACGCGATCACCGGCACCCGGGAGGAGAAGGGCGCCTACACCGACTTCAACGACTTCCTGGGCAAGGTCCCGTCGGTCGTCTGCAACAAGCGCGTCATCGAGTCGCTGGCCAAGGCCGGCGCGTTCGACAGCCTGGGGCATCACCGCAAGGCGCTGGTCGCC
This sequence comes from Nonomuraea sp. NPDC005983, assembly GCF_040614375.1. Classification (NCBI taxonomy): domain Bacteria; kingdom Bacillati; phylum Actinomycetota; class Actinomycetes; order Streptosporangiales; family Streptosporangiaceae; genus Nonomuraea; species Nonomuraea sp. NPDC005983. The sequence continues at coordinate 31,976 of NZ_JBEXUP010000040.1, read as the reverse complement.
GTGCACGAGCAGGCCATCGACGCGGTCGTCGACGTCAAGCGGAACGAGGCCCACGGCCAGGACTCGCTCTTCGGCGAGGCGGGCGACCGCGGCGCCTTCTCGGTCGCGATCCCGGACGGCGAGTGGGACAGCGCCACCCTGCTCGCCTTCGAACGGGAGATGCTCGGCCTGTACGTCTCCAGCCACCCGCTCGACGGCGCCGAGCGGATCCTGGACGCCCATCGCGACACCACGATCGCCGGCCTCCTCGCCTCCGGCCGGCAGGAGGGCGTGGTGCGGGTCAGCGGGATCGTCTCGGGGCTGCAACGCAAGGTCACCAAGCAGGGCGACCAGTGGGCGATCGTCACCCTCGAAGACCATGACGCCGCCGTGGAGTGCCTGATCTTCCCCAAGAGCTACGCCCTGCACGGCGAGGTGCTGGCCGAGGATCGGGTGCTGTCCGTCCGGGGGCGGATCAACGTGCGCGACGAGAGCTTGAGCGTGTACGGGGAGGAGATCACCCTTCTGGACACCTCCGAGACCGCCACCGAGCCGCCCGTGGTCATCTCGGTGCCGGAGTCCCGCCTGAACCCGCGGCTCGTCCGGGAGTTCAGGCACATCCTGGCCGCCCATCCCGGGCAGGTGCCCGTCCACCTGCGGGTGCGGCGCCCCGGCGGCAAGAGTCTGCTGCTGAACCTCGAACGGTTCCGGGTCAACCCGGAGCCGGCGTTCTACGGCGACGTCAAGTGCCTGCTGGGCGTCGCCGCGATCGGCCGGGCATGACCTCGGACCGGGCGTGCCCGCGTTGCCACGGCGGCGACGTCCTCGCCGTCCTGCGGGTCCCGCACGGCTGGACGACCGCCCGCGGAAACCAGGTCCAGGGCAGCGCCGAGGTCCTCCTGTGTGCCCGCTGCGACGCCGACGGCCCCGTCACCGGCCCGATCGTCGCCTACTTCGCCGTCCACGAGCTGGTGAGCCCCGAGACGCTGGACGAGCTCGCATCCCTCCTGCGCGACTGGATCGACCGGGCGAAACCGCCGGAACTCGACGAGAACGCGCTGGCAGCCGAGGTGGAAGCCTGGTACCGCGGCGACCTGTGACCGGGGACGCCGCGACCGCATCGGTCAGCTGACGTCGAGTTCGGCGTACATGCCCGCCGTGTAGTGGCCGGGGAAGTTGCACACCAGTTCGAAGCGGCCAGCAGGCAGGTTCAGCGTCACCCAGCTCATCGAGCCCGGCGCGATGCCCCCGCCGGCGCCTGCCGCGCAGTTGTGCGCCGCCTCGCCCAGGCTGCCCGCCTCGCTGACGCGCTGGCCGGACGTCGCCGCCCGCTTCCCGACGGCCTGCCCTGCCGGAAGCGGCAGGACGATGACCTCGTGCGCGAGCGTCCCCTTGTTGGACACCCGCAGCGACACGGTTCCCGCCGGAACCTTGGCCGGCGCGACCTTCAGCCACATCTGCGCGCCCTGCGGCGACCCGGGGCCCGCCGAGTCGCCCGCGGTCACGTCCACCACGTGGCCCGCCAGCGGTGGCGCGGTGCACTCCTGCCGGAGCTGCGCCCCCGTCGCCGGTGTCGCTCCCGCGGCCATCGGATGACCGACGGCGACCGCGGTGAGCAACGCCGCCCCCATCGTTCCCGCGAGCCGTACCTTGTGCAGCCGCATCAGGCTCACCCCCCGCACGTGCAAGTCGTGCCCCTGCTCGCCCTCGGCGAGCGTCCCTCTCTCTTCAGAGTACGAGTCCCGATCGGCCGGGTCACGTCTGCGTCGTGGGCAGCACGACGATCTGGCGCAGGTTGACGTGCGGCGCCCGGCTCGTCACGTAGCCGACCAGGTCCGCGATCTCCTCCGCTGACAACGAGCCGAGCCCGGACACCATCTGGCCCAGCTGGTCGCGCAGCTCGGCGTTGTCGATGTGATCGCCCAGTTCGGTGCTCGTCAGGCCGGGCTCGAGGTTCGTCACGCGCACGTTCCTCGGGCCGAGCTCGGCCCGCAGGACGGCGGACAGCTGCGTCAGCGCGGCCTTCGTCGCGCCGTACACCGCGTAGTCCGGGAAGACGACGTGCGCGCCGATCGAGGAGATGTTGACCAAGTCGGCGGCGCGGCCCGCCTCGGCGGACGCCACCAGGTCCGGGACGAACGCCCGGATGACCCGCAGGGCGCCGGTCAGGTTCGTGTCGATCATGCGCTGCCACTCGTCGGCCCGGCCGTCGAGGACCGGGTTGGGCAGCATCACCCCGGCCCCGTTTACGACCAGGTCGACCGGCCCGTACTCGGCGTGGACGCGGTCCGCCGCGGCCTTGACCGCGCTGTCGTCGGTCACGTCGACCGCCACCGGGAGAGCCCGGCCGCCGGCTGCGGTGATCTTGGCGGCGAGTTCGGCGAGCCGGTCCGCCCGGCGGGACAGGAGCGTGACGCGGACGCCGGAACCGGCGAGCAGGGTGGCGATGGCCGCGCCCATCCCGCTGGCGGCTCCGGTGACGACGGCGGTGCGGTTGCTGAGGTTGTCGTAGAACGTCATGGCTCCACCCTGCGGCGAGCCGGGCAGCTTACCCAGAGCACTGTCTTTCCCTAGGTGTGCCAGTACCAGGATGACCAGCCAGAAATGCGGCATGCTGGACAGATGGATCAGGACCTTGGCGACTTCCTCCGCTCGCGGCGCGCCCGTATCCAGCCCGAAGACGTGGGCCTGCCCGCCGGCGGTCGGCGGCGGGTGCCCGGCCTGCGCCGCGAGGAGCTCGCCCAGCTCGCCGGGGTCAGCGTCGACTACTACGTGCGTCTGGAGCAGGGCCGCAGCCCGAACGTGTCCGACGCCGTCCTGGACGCGATCGCCCGCGCGCTACGGCTCGACGAGACCGAGAACGCCCATCTGCGCAACCTCGTCCGGCCGGCCAGGACGGCCCGCAGGGCGCAGCGGCCCCAGCAGGTCCGGCCGGGGGTGCTGCGGATGCTGGAGATGATGGACGACGTGCCCGCCTTCGTCCTGGGACGCCGGATGGACATCCTGGCCTGGAACCCGCTCGCCGACGCCGTGACCGGTTTCTCGGCCCTGGACAGGCACAACGCGGCGTGGCACACGTTCCTGCACCCCGGTGCCCGCGAGCTGTATCCGGAGTGGCCGGCCGTCGCCGCCGAGACCGTCGCCTACCTGCACCTCGACGCCGGGCGGCACCCGGACGACCCGCAGCTCGCCGCGCTCGTCGGCGAACTGTCGATGAAGAGCGAGCCGTTCCGCCGGTTGTGGCCCCGCCAGGACGTCAAGGACAAGGCCCACGGCAGAAAGCTGATCCGGCACCCGATCGTGGGCGATCTCGAACTCCGCTACGAGACCTTCGCCGTGCCCGGCGGCGAGAGCCAGCTGCTCGTCGCCTACACCGTGGCGGCGGGCTCGCCGTCGGAGGAGCGGCTGCGCCTGCTCGCCAGCTGGCAGGCGTCCGAGCCGCCCGCCGACGTCCGCGCGCCGGAGCCCCGGTCCCGCTAGAGGTCCCCCTGCAGCTCGACGGCGATGGCCGCGAACTCCTGGATCAGGGGGGCGGTGGCGGCCGGCATCTGCGGCGCCATGGAGTCACTGACCCGTGCGCATGACCGTGGACGGCGGCTCCGTCCTCGTCTGACCGCCGCCTCCGGGCCGTAGCGCGGGGAGGGCGGCGCGTCCTTGTTCGGGGCTTCGAGCCGCACGGTCAGGCCCTCGCGCCTGGGATGCACCACGGGCCTGGCCGTGCGGCGGTACACGTCCCTCGCCAGCGCGAGCCCGTGCGGGCCGCGTGCCAGGAATGTAACTCCGTCGCGGGCCCTCCAGCGGCGGGCGGGTAGAGAAATATCCCACCTGGGGTTGATTTGTTCCACCATTAGGTAGAAAAAGCACCCTCGGCGCGTGTGGTGGTCGCCGCTGGGTAGGGCCCTGCACGGCGAGTGACCGGGCCGCCGCGCCGTTGGCACGTGCCATGTCCCGGCTGGGCTCGCCGGACGCTCCGGCGAGCCCGGCAAACCCGGCGACTCCGGAGCGTAGGCGACTGATTTCACTTCGATCACATTACTTGACTCATGGTCCAATAATTCGCCAGGCTCTCCTCCTGGATCGGGGCGTGACAGACGAACCGGGAGCCTGGCTATGGCAAGAGCGCGACGTCTCGCAGTGGCTGGAGCGGTGGCGGCCTTCGTAGTGGGAGGCGTGAGCATGGCGGCGGGCATCGGCACCGCGTCCGCCCAGAGCGCCGAGCGGACACCGAACGCGGTGGCCACCTGCCTGCTGCCCCTCCTGCCCTGCGAGGATCCGACGGCCCTGCTGCCCGACCTGCCAGAGCTGCCCGCGTTGCCCATCCCGAACCCGCTCGACCACCGGTCGAACGCCCCCGCGCCGGACGACTCGCCCCCGTCCGACCCCGCCGACGGTGAGCCCCGGCGGGATGCGGAACCCGAGCACCCGTGGAAGCCGGTCGACGAGGACGAGCGCCGGGTCCCGAACGGGCACCCCGAGACCGGCGGCGGCGGGCTCGCGCCCGGCGAGGCCGTGTGGCCGTTCACTGTGGGCGGCGCCGCGCTGCTCGCCGGAGCCGGGCTGACCGGGGTCGCGCTGCGGCGTCGCAAGGGCGCGTAGGTGAGCCGGGCGCCAGGTCAGACGCTGATCTGGGCGGGCGCGGGCGCGGTCTCGCTGGCCGGGATCGCGCTGATCGGGCTCGGCGTCAGCGGCATGCTCACCGGCGGCGAGGACACGGCGGAGCCGGTCGCCGTCGTCACACGCGCCCCCGCCAACGGCGTCCCCTTGCTGGACGTGCCGCTCACCGTGCCGCTCAGCAAGGTCGCCGCGCCGATGCGGGCCGCCAAGCCCGCCGCGGTCTACATCCCGTCGATCGGCGTGTCGGCGCCCCTCATGGAGCTGGGCCTGGACGCGAAGGGCGCGATCCAGAACCCGCCGTTCGACCCGCCGAACCTCGCCGGCTGGTACCGCTACGGCGCCGTCCCCGGACAGCGGGGTGCCGCCGTGATCACCGGCCACCTCGACACCAGGAACGGCCCCGCCGTCTTCGCCGGGCTGAAGAACGTCAAGCGCGGCGACCAGGTGCAGGTGCTGCGGGCGGACCGCTCCGTGGCCGTCTTCGTGGTCGACAGGGTCGAGCACACCCCCAAGAGGTCCTTCCCGGCCGCCAAGGTGTACGGCGACCTGTCCTACCCGGGGCTCCGCCTGGTGACCTGCGGCGGCGCCTTCGACCGGCAGGCGCACAGCTACAAGGACAACACGATCGTCTTCGCCCACCTGGCCGCGCCGTACTACCCGAAGAGCTGATCAGGGGGCGCACGGCAGCCCGAGCGCGCGCTCGGCGATGCTGTTCAGCACGTCGCGTCCGGCCCGCGACGGCGATGCCGACACCGGCCCGGGCGCGGCCTGCGCCGGGGGAGTCGGTTCCTCGCGTCCGGCCGGTGTCGGCACCGGTGTCGCGGGTGGGGCGTCGCCTGTCGCGGAGGTGGCCGGTGTTCCTGGTGTGGTCAGGAGTCGCCGAACTCCAGGTGGAGGGCCTTGGTGAAGTCGGCGATGGCCTGCTCGTGCCGCTCCGTCTCCTGGAGGATCTCGCCGCGGACCCGGTACGCCCAGACGTACTCCTCGTCGAGCTGGATCGCCCTGCCGAGGTCCTTGAGCGCCGCCTCGTTGTCGCCCAGCTCGCTCAGGACCGCCCCCCGGCTGCCCAGGGCGCGGTCGTTCTCCGGGTCCAGTTCCAGGGCGCGGTTGAGGTCGGTCAGCGCCTCCTCGTACCGGTCGATCATGCGCAGCGCCTCCCCGCGCCTGCTGAACGCGCGGGCGTACTCCGGGTCCGCCTCCATGGCCCGGGTGTAGTCGTCGATGGCCTCGGAGTACAGCTGCATGCGCTGGTACAGGTCGGCCCTGGCCAGCCACGAGTACGCCTGGCTCTCGTCCAGCGCGATGATCTTGGCGTGCTCCGCGAGGGCGTCGTCCAGGCGGCCGAGGTCCGCCAGCGCGTCCGCCTTGGCCTCCAGGATCCACGGCGACTCCGGCGACAGCGTGAGGGCGTGCTCGAAGTCGGCCATGGCCTCGTCCAGGCGGCCGAGCGCGGCGTAGGCCTGCCCGCGGGAGCCCAGCGCGTACGAGCTGTCAGGCTCCAGCCTGAGCGACTCGTCGAAGTCCGTCACTGCGGCCTCGTGGCGGTCGATCAGCCGGTGGCTCTCGCCCCGCAGCCGCCAGGCTCGGGCATTGTCCGGCGCCAGCGCGATCGACTCGGTAAGGTCGGCGATGGCCGCGTCGTGCCTCGCCAGGGCGATGTACGATTCGGCCCGACTGCGCAGCACCGAGGCCCGTGACTGGGCCGCCGCCTCCGACAGTTCGGGCCTGTCGTCGGTGCTGTTGATGATCCCCTCGCTCATGAGGGGCAATCTATCGAACTAAATCTGGATAATGGCTGCCTTTTCGCGGGTGTATTCCAGCACCGCGTCGTGTCCGTAACCACTGTCCTTGACGCCGCCGAACGGCAGCCCGGGAGGCATCTGGCGGAAGGTGTTCACCCAGACCGTCCCGCTCTGCAGATCCCGGACGAAGCGGTGGGCACGTCCCAGATCGCGCGTCCAGACACCCGCGGCGAGCCCGTACGCGGAGTCGTTGGCGATCCGCAGCGCCTCTTCGTCCGTGTCGAAGGGGATCGCCACCGCGACGGGGCCGAAGATCTCCTCCTGGCAGACGCGCAGCGCGTTGTCGGTGGTCGTGTAGAGGGTGGGGGAGACCCAGTAGCCGCCGGGCAGCCCCGGCACGACGTCGGCGCCCGTCCGGCCGCCGAACACCAGGTCGGCGCCCTCTTTCTCGGCGATCCGCAGGTACGAGGCGACCCGGTCGTACTGCGCCGCCGACACGATCGGCCCCATGGTGGTCGCCAGGTCGAGCGGGTCGCCGAGGACCAGGCTCTGCGCGATCCGCTGGGTGCGGTCGAGCATCTCGTCCCAGATGGACCGGTGGACGAGGATGCGCGAGCCCGCCACGCAGACCTGCCCCGCGTTGCCGGTGAAGACGGAGTTCACGGTGATGCCCTGGGCGGCGGCGTCCAGGTCGGCGTCGGGGAAGACGATGTTCGGGGACTTGCCGCCCAGCTCGAACGTCAGCGGCTTGAGCGCGTCGGCCGAGGCGCGGGTGATGGCCTGGCCGGTCTCCGTCGAGCCGGTGAGGCTGATCTTGTTGACCCCGCGGTGCCGGACGAGGGCGTCCCCCACCTCCTCGCCCAGGCCCGAGACGATGTTGAGGACGCCGGGCGGGAAGACGTCCGCCAGCAGTTCGCCGAGCCGCAGCACCGACGCGCTCGCCTGCTCGGCGGGTTTGACGATCACGGTGTTGCCCGCCGCCAGGGCGTAGGCGGCCTTGGCGGAGAAGGTGGAGATGGGGGAGTTCCACGGGATGATGCAGACGGCCACGCCGTACGGCTCGCGCCGGGTGAGGCCGAGCGCGTCGGGGCCCAGGATGACGGTGTCGCCCTTGACGGCGTCCAGGCACTGACCGGCGGCGAGCTGCCACAGGTACGTCATGCCCGGCAGGTCCTTGTGCAGGGTGTCGCGCAGGATCCGGCCGTTGTCGCGAGTCTCCAGGCGGGCCAGTTCGTCGGCGTGCTCGGCGAACAGCTCCGACACCTTGCGCAGGTAGTGCGCGCGGCTCAGCGCGGGCAGGGCCGACCAGCGGGGGAACGCCCGGCGGGCCGCCTCGACGGCCGCGGCGGCGTCCGCCCGGCCGCCGGCCGGGATGGTGGCCCACGTCTCGCCGGTGGCGGGGTTGACCGAGTCCAGGGTCCTGCCGTCGGCGGCGGGGACGAGCTCGCCGCCGATCAGGTTGCGGTAGTCAGGCACGTGACCAAGCATATGCTTGCTTGCTTAAGTGGGCCAGGGGTGCCGTTGACGCCCGACACTCGCCCGAAGTCCGGGGGCAGTGGGCTGCTTGTCTCCGTCTCGGGAGGCGGTGGGAGGCTGATGCCTCTTGAGAAGCAGCGGGGCGCCGGCGGCCCGGGGCGAGATGGGGCGGCCGTCTCCCTGTGGAGTGGGTGACCCGGTGGGGGCGGTGGCGCCTAAGATCGAGGGCATGGAACTGGTTCCCGGAGTGCACGTCGCCGTCACCGACCGCAACGGCGGGGTCAGCGTCGCGCCCTACGGCACCAGGAACCTCGGCGGGCTGGTCGGCGATGCCCCGGCCGCCGTGCGGGCGAACCGCGCGGGCGTCGCGGCCGAGCTGGGCGTGCGGGGCGTGGTGTTCATGCGGCAGGTCCACGGCGCCGACGTCGCGTACGTGAGCGAGCCGTTCGGCGACGACGCGCCGCCGCTCGACGGCGTCTTCACCGGCGAGCCCCGGCTGGCGCTGGCCTCGCTCGGGGCCGACTGCCCGGCCGTGCTCGTCGCCGACCCCGGCGCGCGCCTGGTGGGCGCCGCCCACTCGGGCAGGCCCGGCACCGAGGCCGCGGTCGCCACCGCGCTGGTCGAGGCCATGGCCGGCAAGGGCGCCTCACCCGGTCGGATGGTGGCGCTGATCGGCCCCGGAGCGTGCGGGCGCTGCTACGAGGTGCCCGCCGACCTGCGGGAGCGTGTCGCGTCCAAGGTGCCGGAGACCCGGTCGGAAACCTCCTGGGGCACCCCCGCACTCGACCTGCGGGCAGGTATCGAGGCCCAGCTTCGCGCGGCCGGCCTCACCGACGTCCGCCACGACGCCCGCTGCACGATAGAGTCGCCGGAGCTGTACTCGCACCGCCGCGAGCAGCCGGGCGGCCGTTTCGCCGGCCTCATCTGGCTCGCCTGACCGGCGACGCATCCGACCTGGCCACCCGACCGGCGAGGCGTCTGACCTGGCAGCCCGATCGGCAATGCATCCGAGCAGGCCGCCCGACCGGCGATGCGGCCGGTGCCGGGTGCCTGGCTAGCGGCGCGAGAAGATCAGGTTGACCAGGGCGATCCCGGCCCACACCAGGAAGAGAGCTCCACTCTGGCTGTTCGTGACGACGATCGCGACCGTTGCGAGCGTGCCCAGGGCGAGCGAGACGATGGCCAGGGCCAGGCGCTGGCCATCGTTGCCGGCGTGCTTCTTGCCTTTGACGGCGACCAGGCGCTCGTCGACCCGGCGGTCGACCTCCTTGCCCATCTTGTCGAGGAAGGAGTCGACGATCGCGTCTTCGAACTCGGGGCCGAGGTCGCGACGCGCGGACACCGCCGCCCGCAGCTCATCACCGGTGCTCATATGCCGAGATATTGCGGCATATGAGGGCTATCGGGCAAGGATGTCGTCGAGGTTGTACGAAATGGGCCGCTCCAACTGCTCGTACGTGCACGACTCGGGGGTGCGGTCGGGACGCCAGCGACGCCACTGGGCGGTGTGACGGAAGCGGTCGCCCTCCATCTGGTCGTACGCCACCTCGATCACCAGCTCGGGCCTGAGCGGGATGAACGACAGGTCCTTCTTGGCGTTCCACCGCGAGATCGCCCCCGGCACCCGCTGGCCGCCCGTGGCCGGGCCCGCCGTGGGCTGGCCGATGGTGCTCGCGGCCTGCTCGGCCCAGTGGCCCCACGGGTGCTCGGCGAGGTCGGCGACGTACGGTTTGAGCTCCTCGACCAACTCGGCCCTGCGCGCCATCGGGAACGAGGCCGCCACCCCCACGTGGTGCAGCCTGCCGTCGGAGCCGTAGAGGCCGAGCAGGATCGAGCCGATGATGGGGCCCGTCTTGTGCTCGCGGTACCCGGCGACCACCACGTCGGCGGTGCGCTCGTGCTTGACCTTGAACATCGTCCGCTTGTCGGGGATGTACGGCTGGTCGCCCGGTTTGACGATGATGCCGTCGAGCCCGGCGCCCTCGAACATCTCGAACCACTCGGCGGCCTGCTCGTCGTTGGTCGTCACCGGGGTCAGCCGGACGGACTGCCCCTTCTCCGGAAAGATCCCTTCCAGCCGGGCACGGCGCTCGGCGAACGGCCTGTCCATGAGCGACTCGTCGCCGAGCGCGAGCAGGTCGAAGGCGACGAACGAGGCCGGGGTCGTCTCCGACAGCATCTTGACCCGCGAGGCCGCCGGATGGATCCGCTGCTGGAGCGTGTCGAAGTCGAGCTGGCTGCCCTGCGGCAGGACGATCTCGCCGTCGACCACGCAGCGCTCGGGCAGCTCTCGCCTGACGGCCTCGACCAGCTCGGGGAAGTACCGGGTGAACGGCCGCTCGTTGCGGCTGCCCAGGAAGACCTCGTCGCCGTCGCGGAAGACGATGCAGCGGAAGCCGTCCCACTTCGGCTCGTAGAACAGCGTTCCGTTCTGCTTGGGCATCGCCTTGACCGCCTTGGCCAGCATCGGCGGCACCGGCGGCCGGACGGGCAGGTTCGGCACCGGCTCGGGAACCGCCTCGCCGGCGGGCAGTTTGGGCTCAGTCATGGCTCGACTCCCTCGTGTATGCGCAGAAGAGGACCCCCTCCTCCTCAAGAACCTGGCGGAGGCCGAGCCGCACCTGGGCCGCCTCGCCGTTCAGAATGCGCGCCGCCCCGCCGCCGACCAGTTGCGGGCTCATCGTCAGGCACAGCTCGTCGATCAGGCCGGACGCGGCGAGCTGCGCGTTGATCCGCGGGCCGCCCTCGCACAGCACCTTGGTCAGCCCCCGCTCGTGCAGCTCGCGCACGGCCAGCTTCAGATCCACCTGGTCGCCTCCGGCCACGATGACGTCGGCGACCTCGGCCGCGGCGGCGCGGCGGTCGGCGGGGGCGCCCTCGCAGGTGACCACGATGGTGCGGGCGGTGGCGTCGGTGAACAGCGGGCCGCCCAGGTCGAGGTCGAGCCTGCGGGTGACCACCGCGATCGGCGGCACCGGCTGCCGCCCGGCCCGGATCACCTTCCACGACTCGCGCGGCGCGACCGGGCCGTACCCCTCGGTGCGCACGGTGGCCGCGCCCGCCATCACGACGTCGGCCAGGCCGCGCAGCACCGCGAAGATCCGCCGGTCACCCTTGCTGGACAGCCCTCTCGACAGCCCTTTCAACCACGCGGCCCCGTCGGCGCTGGAGACCATGTTGACCCGGAGCCAGGGCCGCCCGGCAGGGTAGGCGTAGGCCTGTTCGATGTCCGGATTGTCTTGGATGTCGGGATGGATGCGACGCACTCCTCTACCTTGGCACACGCCTCCGACAAACCTGCCCCGCCCCGTCCGGTGAAGTGCGTCAGCGAGGCTGTGAACGATAGATGGCCTCTGGGGGCGATAGGTGGCCAATCTGAGAGCGCTAGTTGGCCTCGGGTGTTGAGCCGTTGATCGAGGGTGGCGTGTGTGTGGCGCGGTGGTGCTGCCGGTAGGGCGTCCGGGTCCGGCTTGGCTGGGTTTTGGTGGATTGGCATGTGTGACGAATGATCTTCGCGTAGACATTGAGGACGTCGTTGTGGTCCCCGGACGTGTACTCAAAGATTGAGGGAGGACGGTATGGAGGCATCGGAAGTCCGTCGCGTAGTCGAGACCGCGGGGACGACTGCTTCTGCGCTGGGCCTTCAGGTCGACGATGCGGTCGTCATCAACAACTCGGACCGCATCGCGTTGCGCCTGGTCCCTTGCGATGTTCTTGTTCGGGTCGCACCCTCGGCGCATCGAGCCGGCTCGGAGTTCGAAGTAGAGGTTGCCCGCCGTCTCGCCGAAGTCGATGGGCCGGTGGCTGAGCTTGAGCCTCGGGCCGAACCCAGAGTCTATTTGCGTGATGACTTCGCCATCTCGTTCTGGACCTACTACGAACCTGTGGGATCAGAGATCGCGCCGGCCCACTATGCAGACGCGCTTATGCGGCACCACGCCGCCCTGCGCCAGGTCGATCTGGGGGCACCACACGTCACCGAGCGAGTCGCCGGCGCGCTGAGAGAGGTGGTCGACCAAGAGAAGACTCCAGCGCTGCTCGGTCCCGACCGGGAACTCCTCAGCAACACGCTTAGTAGCCTGAGCACCGCGATTGGCAGCGGGGAAGCCGGCGAGCAGTTGTTGCACGGCGAGCCGCATCCGGGCAACCTGCTCAAGACGAGGAGAGGGCCTCTCTTCGTGGACCTCGCGACGTGCTGCCGTGGGCCGATCGAGTTTGACCTCGCCCATGCCCCCGAAGAGGTTGGAGAGTACTATCCGGGGGCTGATCACGACCTGATTCACCAGTGCCGCGCCGTGATGTGGGCGTTGTTCGCGACCTGGCGCTGGCGCCGCGACGACCAGTTTCCCGACAGGCAGTACTGGAGAGCGGAGGGGCTCAACCGGGTTCGAGGTGCACTCGATCGCTGCTGACCGGGCTGGGCTTGCCCGCAGGAGGGCAACCATCGGCTCCAGGACCTCGATCGTGGCCTCGGGCGTGATGGCGTCGTCGCTGTGATCAAGCCAGATGACGATCTCCGTTTCTTCGCGGAATCGGTGGTACGCCGGGCGTGTGCGTAACGTGGCGGCGGGGAATCGGGAACTCCAGTGGAGCCATCGGCGGTGCGCGCACCCTGAGGACTTTCAAGGAGGAACGGTGGGGCTGGTCGCTGCCGGGACATGGATGATCACCGCGCTGGCCGGCGTCTACCTGTTCTGGCGCTGGCTGTCGGGCGGAGGGCTGCGGCGGCAGGCGTCCAAGGTCACGCCCTTCCCGTTGACGCTGGTCTTCTCCCACCCGGCGCTCGCGGTGTCTGCGCTGGCGTGCTGGGTGGGGTACCTGCTCACGGGGCAGCGGGCGCTGGCCTGGACGGCCTTCGGGGTGCTGGCGGCGGCGGCGCTGCTGGGGTTCGCGATGTTCACCCGCTGGCTGGGCGGCGGACGGCACGCCAGGTCGGGCGGCTTCCCCGTCCTGGCCGTGGCCCTGCACGGCGTCGCGGGCGTGACCACGTTCGTGCTGGTGCTGCTCGTCGCCAGCGTCTTCTAGGGGGTCTCCTAGGGGACGACCGCCTGGCGCGGCTGCCGCAGGACCTGGATGGACCGTGACGTGACCGCCACCAGCGCACCGGCGGGCCGCTTCTCGTCGGGGAGGCGGTCGTCTGCGAAGGAGTCGTCGTTGGTGTCGAGGACCGGCAGCCAGGACGCGCCGAACTCCTCGCCCGGCAGGGTGAACGTCATGTCCTCGTGGTGGGCGTTGATCAGCAGAAGGAACGAGTCGTCGGCGATGCGCTCGCCGCGCGGGCCCGGTTCGGTGATCGCCTCGCCGTTGAGGTAGACGATCAGCGACTTGGCGTAGCCGGTGTGCCAGTCGCCCGCCGTCATCTCCCTGCCCCCGGGCGTGAGCCAGACCAGGTCGCGCTTGCCGTCCTCCGGGTGTCGCCCCTGGAAGAACCGGCGGCGCTGGAAGACCGGGTGCTCACGGCGCAGCCGCGACAGCGACCGGACGAACTGCAGCAGGTCCGGCTCCGTGTGGAGCATCGACCAGTCGATCCAGGCGATCTCGTTGTCCTGGCAGTAGGCGTTGTTGTTCCCCCGCTGCGTGCGGCCCATCTCGTCGCCGTGCGAGAGCATCGGCACGCCCTGCGACAGGAAGAGCGTCGTCAGGAAGTTGCGGCGCTGGCGGTGGCGGAGCCTGACGATGCCCGGGTCCTCGACCGGGCCCTCGGCGCCGCAGTTCCACGACCGGTTGTCGTCGGTGCCGTCGCGGTTGTCCTCGCCGTTGTCCTCGTTGTGCTTGCGGTCGTACGACACCAGGTCGGTCAGCGTGAAGCCGTCGTGGCAGGTCACGAAGTTGATCGAGGCGACCGGGCGGCGGCCCGAACTGGCGTACAGGTCGGCCGACCCGGTCAGGCGGGAGGCGAACTCGGGAAGCGCGGAGTGCGTGCCCCGCCAGAAATCCCGCACGATGTCGCGGTACTTCCCGTTCCACTCCGTCCACAACGGCGGGAAGTTGCCGACCTGGTAGCCGCCGGGGCCGACGTCCCACGGCTCGGCGATCAGCTTGACCTGCGAGATCACCGGGTCCTGCTGGATCAGGTCGAAGAACGCGCTCAGCCGGTCGACGTCGTGCAACTCCCTGGCCAGCGCCGACGCCAGGTCGAAGCGGAAGCCGTCGACGTGCATCTCCAGCACCCAGTACCGCAGTGAGTCCATGATCAGCTGGAGCGCGTGCGGTGAGCGGACGTTCAGCGAGTTGCCGCAGCCGGTGTAATCGAGGTAGTAGCGACGGTCGCCGTCGTGCAGCCGGTAGTAGGCCGCGTTGTCGATGCCCCTGAAGCCCAGCGTGGGGCCCATGTGGTCGCCCTCGGCGGTGTGGTTGTAGACGACGTCCAGGATGACCTCGATGCCCGCCTCGTGCAGCGCCCGCACCATCGCCTTGAACTCCAGCACCTGCTCGCCGCGCGACCCGGCGCTGGAGTACGCGCCGTGCGGGGCCAGGTAGGCCATGGTGTTGTAGCCCCAGTAGTTCGTCAGGCCGCGCGCCACCAGGAAGTGCTCGGGCATGTAGTGGTGGACCGGCATCAGCTCGACCGCCGTCACCCCGAGCGACAGCAGGTGGTCGATGACCGCCGGATGCCCGACGCCCGCGTACGTGCCGCGCAGCTCCTCGGGCACGCTCGGGTGGCGCATGGTCAGCCCGCGCACGTGCGCCTCGTAGATCACCGTCTGGTGGTAGGGCGTGCGCGGCGGCCGGTCGTTCCCCCACTCGAAGAAGGGGTTGACCACCACGTTCTTAGGGACGAACCGGGCGCTGTCGGCCTTGTTCATCCGCGACGGATCGGTGAAGTAGTACGGGAAGAGCGCCTCGTTCCAGGTCAGCTCCCCGTCGATCGCCTTGGCGTACGGGTCGAGCAGCAGCTTGGCCGGGTTGCAGCGCAGCCCACGCGGCGGGTCGTACGGCCCGTGGACGCGGTAGCCGTACCGCTGGCCGGGCATGACGCCCGGCAGGTAGCCATGCCAGACGAACCCGTCGACCTCGGGCAGATCGACCCGCTCCTCGGAGCCGTCGTCCTGAAAAAGGCACAGCTCGACCCCCTCGGCGACCTCGGAGAACACCGAGAAGCTGGTGCCCACGCCATCCCAGGTGCCGCCGAGTGGATAGGGCTCGCCCGGCCAGACATCACGCATGTGACTTGATTGTCGCACGCGAGGACGGCCTCACTAGAGCAGTTCGGCGTTGAGCGTGATCGTCGTGCCCGTCAGAGCCTTGCTGACCGGGCAGTTCGCCTTGGCGGTCTCGGCGGCCTCCAGGAACTGCTCGGCCGTGATGCCGGGAACGTGGCCCTTCACGGTGAGCACGATGCCCGTGATGCCCTCGCCAGGCTGGAAGGTCACGTCGGCACTGGTCTGCAGCGACTCGGGCGGCGTGCCTGCCCCGGCCAGGCCGTGCGAGAGCGCCATCGAGAAGCAGGACGAGTGCGCCGCCGCGATGAGCTCCTCGGGCGAGGTCTTGCCGTTGGCCTGCTCGGCCCGCGACGCCCAGGAGACCTCGAACGTGCCGACACCCGAGGTGTCGAGCGAGACCGTGCCGGAGCCGTCGAGCAGGGCGCCCTTCCACTGCGTGGTGGCGGTGCGAGTGGTGGCCATGCGAGTCTCCTCACCTAGTGGTCCTCCGACCTTATCGCGCGCCCGGCAAAGTCTCGTGGGTCGGTCATCCGCCTCAACTTTTCCGGCGAATAATGACATGCTCGGGTCGCGGCGCTCCTGCCGCCTTGGTCCGGATCAACGGGAGTGTGGTGCCAGTGGAGGCACCGTACGACGACCGCCTGCTGCACCAGCGGGTGGTCGGCGGCGACGAGTCCGCGCTCGGGGAGGT
The DNA here is from genome assembly GCF_040614375.1 of Nonomuraea sp. NPDC005983. Lineage (NCBI taxonomy): Bacteria > Bacillati > Actinomycetota > Actinomycetes > Streptosporangiales > Streptosporangiaceae > Nonomuraea > Nonomuraea sp. NPDC005983. The sequence continues at coordinate 16,311 of NZ_JBEXUP010000040.1, read as the reverse complement.
CTACGATCGGCTCTCCTCGCTGATCTTCGGTCTCTCCTTACGGGTCACCAGGGACCGGGTGATCGCCGAGGACATCACCCAGGAGGTGTTCCTGGTCTTCTGGGAGCGGCCGCTCGCCTACGACCCCGAGCGGGGCACGCTGCGGGCCTGGCTCGCCACGATCGCGCACCGGCGCGCGGTCGACCACGTCCGGGCGGAGGAGCGGCGGCGCGTCTCCGTCCTGGGCCCCCGGCTCTTCGAGCCGGAGCCCGCCAGGCTGGAGGAGGTCGTGCTCGCCGCCGACGAGGCCGACCGGGTCCGCCAGGCTGTGACGGAGCTGCCGGACGCGCTGCGTCGGGCCGTCGAGCTGGCCTACTTCGGCGGCAGGACGTACCGGCAGGTCGGCGAGGAGCTGGGCGTGCCGGAAGGCACGGCCAAGTCGCGGATCCGGCTGGCGCTGCGCCGCCTGGCCGACGCGCTGGCCGAGGAAGAGGTGTGATGGAGCCCGTCGAGCGTCTCTACCTGGACGCGCTGATGGAGGACCCGGCGGTCCCCGAGCGGTCACTGCGCCCGCAGCTGCTGGCCGGAGCCAGGGCCAGGCGCAGACCCGCCGCGCCGACGGCCGCCTGGGCGGAGCCCTACGCGGCGCGGGTCGCGGCGATGGACGCCCTGCTCGCGTCGGCCGTCGACGACGACTGGACGCGGGTCATCGTCGAAGGCTGGACGTTGCAGGAACTGGTCGCCCACCTGGCGGCCAAGGACGGCCTCCTCGCGGCCTCCGTCGGCGCCCCCGTCCTGGGCCCGGCCCTCACGTCCACCGACTCACCCGGCCGCACTGCCGAGGTGCAGGCGTACGAGCGGGCCCGCAGCCCCGAGCAGACCAGGCGCGACTGGCGCGCCCAGGCCGACGCGCTCTGCCGCCACCTGGCGGAGCTGCCCGCCGGCACACCCGCGAACCTGGACGGCCTCGACGCGCCGGTCGGCGACCACATCCTGGCCAGGACCCTGGAGACGTGGATCCACACCGACGACGCCGCCACCGTCGCCCGCGCCCGCCTGCCGCTGCCGATCCCCGCCCACATCCATCTCACGGCCGACCTCTGCGCCCGGTTGCTGCCGTGGACGATGCTCCTGTCGGGCCTGGACGCCTCCGGCCGGACCCTCCTGCTCACGCTGACGGGCCCGGGCGGCGGCGAATGGCGCGTCCCGCTCGGCGTCGAGGACGGCACGTCCGGCACGGCCGCCGCCCACATCACCGCGGACGTGGTGGACTTCTGCTTCCTCCTGGGAGGCAGGGGCGACCCGGCGTCCTTCCCCGCCGACCTCGACGGCGACCTGAACCTGGCGAGGGACGTCCTCACGGCCGCCCCCGCCCTGTCAGGCCCCTGACGGGCTGTCAGGGGGCCGCCGTCACCAGCTCCCTGGCGTAGTCGTCGTCGCTCTCCGCCAGGACGCGCTCGGCGCCCCGCCGAGCCCGCTCGTCGCCCCTGGCCGCGAGGCCGCGCGTCGCCTCGGCGACCGTGCGCAGGTCGGCGTCGTCCAGCCGGGCCGCCAGCGTCTCCCTGACCAGGGGGGTGTCGAGGTCGAGCCCGGCGAGCCCGGCGGTCGCCCAGTCGCGGACCTCGTCGCTCTCGTCCTCCGTCATGGCGATCAGCAGCGCCAGCCCCTCCTCGTGGTCCGGCGGCAGGACGTCGGCCAGCGCGATCGCGTCGGTCATGGTCCGCTTGTGGCCGGGACGCCCGATGATGTCGAGGACCTGCGGCAGCGCGCGGTGGTCGCCCTGGTGGCCGAGCGCCGACAGCACGCTGCGCAGCACCTGCGGGTTGCCCTCGGTGGTGGCCATCTTCTGCAAGAGCGGGAGAGTGCGCTCCAGGTAGGGCTTGGCGTCCTCGGCGAAGCCGAACTGGGCGATCGCGTCGACGCCGAACTCGCGCTCCCTCGCGTCCTCGCTGAGGCACAGGTCGCTCAGCGCCTCGTAGGTCTCGTCGTCGGCGCGCTTGACCAGCGTGTCGGCGACGATCCACCACGTCTCGGCGTCCTCGTCGGTGTCGCGGTGCGCCACGGCGCGGGCCACGAGCTGGTCGACGGGCGTGTGCGTGCCCGCGGCGTCCTCCAGGAGCGTGGCGATGGCCGCGTGGCCGCGCTGCGCCTGGACCTGCTCGCTCTGCGAGCCGTCGGCGGAGCGGCCGGCGACGGTGACCAGCTCGGTTCCGTCCTTGGCGAACTGGCGGCCGACGACGTACTCCCAGTCGTCCTGCGCGATCTGGTCGAGCAGCGCGCTCTCCAGGTGCACGCCGACCCAGTCGTTGGCGATGTCGAGCGGCGTGTCGCCGTCGCCGTCGTACTTCTGGGGGTCGGCCCCGGACCGCAGCAGCTCCTGGACGACGCCGAGGGCGCCACGCCTGGCCGCGAGCGAGAGCGGGGTGTCGCCGTCGTCGTTGGCGTCGTCGACGGCCGCGCCCGCCTCGATGAGAATCCGGGCCGTGTCGGCGTGGCCGTTGGCCGCGGCCCAGAGCAGTGCGGTCCAGCCGCCGCTCTCTCCGCCGTTGACGTCCGCGCCGGCGGCGAGCAACGCCTCGGCGACCTCGACCCGGTCCCACGCGGCGGCCGCGCAGAGCGCCAGGCCCTCTTCCTCGCCCTCGCTGGGACGGTTCGGGTCGGCGCCCGCCGCGAGCAGCTCGGCTGCCTTGTCCAACTCGCCGTTCAACGCCGCCCGGTAGAGCTGTTCCTCATGCATGACACGGACCCTAGCCTGGTCCGGCCCCGTCGCGGACCAGGCTGGGGGGCGCGTCCGGTGCCGGGTGCAATGTTCGATGTACAACTGTTCCTCCCATGGGAGGAGCCGTCACACCCCCGAACGCGATATGTTGCGACTATGACTGACCCTGGTGAGCTGCGGGCCTCCGACGCAGAGCGCGAAGCCGTCGTCGAGCAACTGCGTGTCGCCTCGGTCGAGGGCAGGCTCACGCTCGCCGAGCTGACCGACCGCACCGAGGCCGCCTACACCGCCACCACCCACGCCGAGCTGGCCCTGCTCACCCAGGACCTGCCGGCGGGCTCGTCCCCCGCCCCCGCCGCCTTCCCCGCCGCGCCGGGCGAGGGCAGGAAGCGGCGCTGGTTCGTCGGCATCATGGGCGACGCCAAGCGGCGCGGCACCTGGCGGATCGACCAGGAGCTCGGCGCGGTCGCCGTGATGGGCGACGTGCTGATCGACCTGCGCGAGGCGGAAGTCCGCACGGACGTGGTCGACATCACGGCCGTCTCGGTGATGGGCGACGTCAAGATCATCGTGCCCGACGGTGTCAACGTGGACCTCGACGGCGTCGCCGTCATGGGCGACAAGCGGGTGGACGTCCTGGAGGCCGCCCCCGGCATGAACGTGCCCGTCATCCGGGTGCGCGCGTACGTCGTGATGGGCGACGTCAAGGTGATCGGCGACTCGCAGGCCCAGCCGCTGCAGCGCGGCTTCGCGGCCTGGCGTGAGCACTGGCGCAAGCTCCACGGCGACGACTGGCGCGACACGCGCAGGCAGCTCCGCGAAGGGTGGCGAGAGTCCCGCGAGCAGCTCCGCGACGAGCGCCGCCAGCTGAGGCGCGGCTACTGACATGTGAGCCCTGAGGGGGACAGGGACACTAGCCTTTCGGTCATGCACAGTGACGCCCTGTCGCAATGGCTCACCACGCGCAGTGGTGAGCAACTCGCGCTACTGGCGGATCGAGGCGCATTGCGTGTCCGTGACCGTGAGCCGTCACTGCGGGACTACGCTCACCTGCTCAGACAGGAGCAGGTGGCGGCCCGGCTGGCCGGGTTCTGCACGCTCCCGGAAATCCAGGCGCTGGGCGCGGTCGCCTGGCTGGCCGCCCAGCGGCACGGTCCCTTCCCCGACGACCACTGGCGGACGCCCGACCCGTGGGAGCGCTCGGTCTCCCGAGCCGAGGTGGTGGACCTGCTGGCAGGCCAGGACGCGGGCCTGCGGGCTGACGCGCTGGCGACTCTTGAACGGCTGGCCGATCAAGCGCTGCTGCTGCCGCCACACGGCGAGCGGGTGGTGGCGCACGCCTACGTCCAGCGGAACCTGGCGGGAGGCATGGCGCTGGGCCGCCCAGTCAGGCAGCTCATCGCCCGCTACTTCAACGCGCCGGAGGTCCACCGCCTGGCCGCCGCGCTGGGGCTGGACAAGGCGCCGGGCAGGCAGGCCGCCGAGCGGAGCGTCGTGGCCTTCCTGACCGACCCCGCGCGGTTGGGCGCGCTGCTGAAGGAGGCGCCCGCCTCGGCCCGGGAGGTGCTGGACCTGCTCGCCCATGAAGGGCCCCTGGTGGAGGCCCGCTGTTTCTACCCTGCGGGCCTCAACGGTTACAACAGCACCGGCAAGTACGTCTTCTTCGAGGGCGGATCGGGGCATGCGGGCGCCGACTGGCTGGCGAACCGCGGGCTGCTGCTCCCGGCGGGCCTGCCCGGAGTGGCCGAACTACCGATGGAGGTCGCGGTGGCGGTCCGCGGCGAAGTCCGCGCCAGATTCGATCCGCGGCCTCCCACGCCCCCGGCCCTCCCGCCCATCGAAGGGGCCGAGCCCGCCGCCCAGGCGGCCCTGGGCGCGGTGGCCTGGCAGTTGGAGCGGCTGCTCAGCGAGTGCGCGCGGCAGCCGCTCGCCGTGCGCAAGTCCGGAGGAGTGGCGGTCCGCGACACCAGACGGCTGGCCAAGACCGTCGAACTGCCGGAGGAGACCACCCGATTCCTGCTGGACCTGTGCATGCGGGCCGACCTGCTCGGTCCGCTGGCGGAAGCGGCCGAAACGCCCGCCGGCCGCCGGACCAAGGCTCCGGCTCCCTCCTACGTGGTGCTGCCCACCACGACCTACGACCGATGGCTGTCCCACGCCCCCGCCCAGCGGCTGGTTCCGATCCTGGCGGCCTGGGCCACCTGTCGCGACATCCCGCTGTGGTGGCCCGATCCGGACCAGACACGGGTCGCCCTGGCCGGGGCCGACGACCCTGACGCCGTCGGGCTGCGCTACGCGTTGCTGGAGGCGCTGGCCGCCGCCCCGGGACATCGCGCCGCGGACGCGCCGCAGTACCTGGTGGCAGCCGCGAACTGGCACCGTCCCATGCGGATGCCCGGGGGTGAGGCCGCCGCCCAGCGGGTCGAGGCCACCCTGCGCGAGGCCGAACTGCTCGGCGTGACCGGGCAGGGCGCGCTGACCACGCTCGGCGGCATCGTGCTCGATCTGCTGCGCACCGGCCAGGCGTGGCGTAGCCCGGCGGAGGCGCTTGGCCCCGTCCTGACCGGCCTGCTGCCGCCGCCGCAGGCCACGGCGCGCTTCCAGGCTGACCTGACCGCCGTGGTGAGCGGCGCACCGGAGGCGACGCTGGCCGCCCTGCTGAACACCGTGGGCATGCGGGAGTCGGAAGGGCACGCCGTGGTGTGGCGGATCAGCCCCGCCTCGGTGCGGCACGCGCTCGACGCCGGTCACACGGCGGGAGAGCTGGTCGGACGGTTGCGGGCCGTGGCGCAGGGCCATCTCCCTCAGCCGCTGGAGTACCTGATCAAGGACGTCGAGCGGACCCACGGGCTGATGCGGGTGGTCAGATCCGGTTGTTGTGTCCGCTCCGACGACGAGACGCTCCTGGCCGAACTCGTGCGCGCCAAGACGCTGCGCAAGCTCGGCCTGCGGCAGATCGCTCCGACCGTGCTGATCAGCGCGAGCACGGAGCGGGAGACAATGGACGCGCTGCGCGCTGCGGGCTACGCACCGGCCCTGGAGGCGGAGACGGGCGTCACCGTCGTGGACCAGCCCCCGGTCAGGCGCGCGCCGTCATCTCGGAACGCTCGGCGCCTCTGATCACTACCATGAGTCATTCCGGCCGTCGTCGGTAACTGGTCGGCTGGCCTCTGCCGCCGTGCTGCTCCACGAGGCTCTGCCTGCGCAACTCGCGCAGGGCTTTGCGGATGTTAGGGGCCGACAGGCCCAGGTCGTGCTCGAGTTCGGCCACGGACGCGGCTCGCGCTGCCAGCGCGCCGTAGACCCGAAGTTCGGTTTCGTTGAGGTCGGCGCGCGGCCTGCCGATGCCGGCACGATGCAGGACCACGGTAAAGCGGATTCCGGCGTCGACGTAGTGAGCCGGGGGCAGCTCGGCGCGGGACAACGCGGCGGTGACGGTGGGGATACCAGTGGCCAGTGCTTCGATCACCCGGGCTTGGGTGTCCGGCGTGCGGACATGCTGGCAGATGGCAACGAGTCTGGCATTTCGTGCTGAAGTGACGGCGTCGCGGCCGAGTCGTTCCACCGTGATTCCGTAGAGCCCACCAGGGTTGGAGACGACCAGCCTGTCTCGGCGGAGCCTCACCTCCACAGCCATCCCCATGGACCAGTGGTCGAGGTCACGATGGACGAGCGCGTTGGCGATGAGCTCGCGGAAGGCGATGTAGGGGTAGGCGGGGACGTCATGGACGCTGCCATCGGGGTCGGACACGATGGTGGCGTCGAAGTTGCGGCGGGCCCAAGCGAGAGCCTCGTCAAGCATCCGGGGTATCGAACCGGTGATCGTTGCTTGGTTCCGGGCGCGAGAGCCTATGGGATCAGTCGGCAAGGGTTCGGCCGAGGCCTGGATGACGAACCGCGGGAACCACTGCTGTGGATGAACACCGAGGGCTAGAAGGCCCGCAACGGTGGGCGTGCCATCCACCAGAGTCACACCCGCACGGCGCAGCAGTTCGTCATCGTCGGTGAAGCGGCCAAGTCCGTGCGGATCCCGTTCGCGGACGGAGCCGAGGAACCCGGCGACGAGTTCCTCGTCGAGGTCTTCATGGGAGGCGCCGATCACCGGTACGCGGTCGAAGGCAGGTGGGTGGCGGGCGGCCAGGAATGCCTGTTCCTCCAGCGCCGACAGCTGGAAGTCGCCGTCGTATCCGCGTAGGTAGGCCTTGCCAGACGCGGTGACCCGGCAGGGCTTGGCCGAGGGATCACATTCGTGCACTTTGGCTACCACGACGGGCGCTCCGTCCACGATGCCGTCGATGATGGTGAGCCGGACGGGCGGGGTGAACGAGCGGCTCTTGACCGCAAGCCCCTGCTTGAGCACCTGAGTATCGAGTAGGGGAACGGGCCGGAATCCTGTGGCCTCGTCCAGCCCCAGGATGATCGTTCCGCCGCCCGGATGGTTGGCCAGCGCGCTGAGTGTGGCGGTCAGCGACTGCGGCAACCCACCTGCGGCCGACTTCACCTCTACCTCCGCGTAGTCTCCACCGGTAGCCCGTAGCCTCGCGACCAGATCGCTCACGTCAACGCTCACGAAGTAAATGTAACCGCTCTTCGGTTACATTTACCGATGCTCTGGTTACATTTCCCGGCCGTGATGATTTGGCGAGCCGCGGACGTCCGAGAAGGGGGAGAATATCGTCCTCTGGACGATGCAACGTTCGGGCGGCCCTCGCGCGTAGTGGTCGGTGAACACCACCGAACAGTGAGGACCCCCGATGCGGGATCGAGCCGACTTCGAGCGCTACGTCGAGCAACGCTCGTCGCGCCTGCTCAGGACGGCGTACCTGCTCTGCCGCGACTGGGCTACGGCCGAGGATCTGACGCAGACCGCGCTGGCCAGGGCCTGGCTGGCGTGGCGGCGCGTCGGCGCCGACCCCGACCCGTACGTCTACCGGATCCTCGCCAACACGCACGCCTCCTGGTGGCGGCGGCGCTGGCGCGGCGAGGTGCCCACCCGCGAGCTGCCCAACGTCGCGCAGGCGGACCGGACGGACGAGCTGGGCAGCCGCGAGGCGCTCAGGGCCGCCCTGGCGGCGCTGCCCGCGAGGCAGCGGGCCGTGGTCGTGCTGCGCTACTTCGAGGACCTGCCCGACGCGGCGATCGCGGACATCCTCGGCTGCTCGGTGGCGACCGTGCGCAGTCAGGCCAGCCGGGCGCTGGCCAAACTGCGGCTCGACCCCGCGGCCAGGGCCGCGATCCAGACGGGGAGCTGACGATGGCCATCACGGAGCAGGACCTGCGCGAGATGCTCGACCGCGACAGCGGCGACGCTCCCCCCAAGGGGGTGACCGTGGCGGACGTGGACCGCAGGGTCCGCGGCATCCGCCGCCGCCGCACCGCGGTGCTCGGCGCGATCGCCGCCGCGGCCCTGGCGGTCACGGCCGGAGTCCTCCCGCAGCAGGGGGACGTCACGCGCGCCGCCCTCACCCCGCCCCAAGCCGCGGAACCGCTGGTCACGAAGGTCTACCGGCAGGGCGGCCGGGCCGAGACGTTCACGTTCACCGCCGCCGGGCGGGAGGCGAGCCTGTCGGTCGGCTGCCGCTCGGACCTCTACGCGCTGGTCTGGCTGAACGGCGAGCTGGCGCTGCACGGGCGCTGCGAGGCCGGGCGGGTGCCTCCGGGGCTGCTGACCGGGTCCGATGCCGTGCGCCCGGGGCCGAACGAGGTCAGAGCCGTGGTGATCCCGGCCTCGGCGGCCGGGGCCGACGAGCGGGCCGGGGAATGGGCGGACGAGGCGCTGGCATGGAGCAGCCCGTTCCCGGCGGAGTGGACACTCCAGGTCGCACCGGAGTCGGGGCGGCGGTGCCGAGGGGGGCTGGTCACGCTGGACCCCGGCTCGGGTCAGGTCGTCCGCTGGGTCTGCCCGGCCAGCGCCTCCATGAGGACCAGCGGGTTGATGTGGTCGCGGTAGGAGACCACCTGCCCGTCCCTCACCCTGATCACCGCGACGACCCGCTGGGTGAACGGCGCGCCGGACGACGCGACCGTGCCGTGCCGTGCCGTGCCCAGTCAGGAGGCGGCGTCAGGAGGCTACGGTGTCCGCGGTGGTGCGGGCGGCCGCCGTGTAGCGCTGCAGCAGGACCTGGGTGAGTTCGGGGGCGGGGCCGAGGACGTCGGCGACCACGTCCGCGCCCGCTCGCAGGGTGTCCCGGCGGACCTTGTCGGCGAAGTGGCCGGGAGCCAGCAGGTACGGCGCGACCACCACGCGGGGCGCGCCCGCCTGCCGGAGCAGCGCGACCGCCTCCTCCGGCGTCGGGCCGGCGGCCGACGCGTACGCCGCGCTCACCGCCCACCAACGCCGCGCTCCGGTCCCGCGCGCCTCGGGCTGGGCGGACGTCCCCGAGCCTCTGGCCCACGTCCGGGCCAGGTCCGCGATCACCGCGTTCGCGCGGGCGTCGCTCGAGCCGGCCGAGACCAGCACGACCGCCGTGTCCGGGTCGCCGGGCTCGACGCCCGCCTCCGCCAGCCGCCGGTCCAGCGCCGCGAGGAGCAGGGGGTGCGGGCCGAGCGTCGTCCCGTAGCGGACGCGCAGGCGCGGGTCGCGCGCCCTGGCCTCGTTGAGCGCCGCCGGCAGGTCCACCCGGCTGTGGTACGCCTCCGTCAGCAGCAGCGGCAGCACCACCGCCTCCGTGAGCCCGTGCAGCGCCTGAGCCAGCGTGGGCGTGGCGTGGTCGAGGTAGGCGACCCGCACCGGCAGAGCGGGGCGCGCCCGCCGCACCTCGTGCAGCAGCGCCTCCACCGTCGCGGCGGCCCGCGGATCGCGCGACCCGTGCGCCACCGCCACCAGCGGCATCACGGCCCTCGCCGCCGCGGCCGACGAGCGCGGGACGCCCGGCCGCGCTCCGCCGGCAGGCGGGACGGTCGCGTCCGTCCCGCCTGCCGTCAGGTGGCCTGTCCCGTCTGCCAACGGGACGGGCCGGCTGGGGATCACAGGTGAATGCCGCACTCGATCTTCCCCAGCCCCGCCCAGCGACCGCTCCGCGGGTCCTCGCCCTCGGCGACCTGGCGCGTGCACGGCGCGCAGCCGATCGAGGGGTAGTTGTCGTAGTGCAACGGGTTGATCAGCACCCCGTTGTCGGCCATGTAGTTGTCGACGTCGTCCTGGGTCCAGGAGGCGATCGGGTTGACCTTGACCATCTGCCGCTTGGCGTCCCACTCGACGACCTTGATGCCGGCGCGGGAGGCGGACTCGTCGCGGCGGATGCCCGAGATCCACGCCAGGTACGGCTCGAGCGCCCGGTTCAGCGGCTCCACCTTGCGCAGGTAGCAGCACAGGTCGGGGTTGCGGCCGAACAGGCGCGGCCCGAGGTCGCGGTCCTGCTCCTCGACCGTCCGCGACGGCTTCACGTCGATCACGTTGACGTCGTACACCTGCCTGACGGCGTCGCGCGTGCCGATGGTCTCGGCGAAGTGGTAGCCGGTGTCGATGAACAGCACGTCCACGCCGGGCTTGACCCTGCTGACCAGGTCGATGAGCAGCGCGTCGCTCATGGACGAGGTCAGGCAGAGCCGGTCGCCGAAGGTCGCCGCCGCCCACCGGATGATCTCGCGGGCCGGGGCGTCCTCCAGGAAGATCGCGGCGGACTCGACGATGCCCTGCAGGTCGAGCGTGCCGCGTTGCTGCCTCAGTCCGACCTCGATGTCCACGAGGCTCATATGTTCACTCCGATTCCGAGAAACTTCAGCTTGAAGGCGCGCGAGCAGGACCGGCAGAACCAGCCGCCACCCACAGCGGATCCGGCGGCGTTCAGCTCGCCCTCGTAGGGCTCGAGGTCCTCGTCGCCGCAGTAGGGGCAGTGGAAAGGGACCGCGCGGCTGCTCATGACAGGTCCGCGTCGTCGGCGCGCTGCACCCAGTCGGAGAAGGACTCGCCGTCCTTCTTCTGGGCGCTGTAGTTGGTCACGACCCGCTCCACGTAGTCGGGCAGCGCCGCGGCGGTGGTCTTCAGGCCGCGCACCTTGCGCCCGAACCCGGCGTTCACGCCGAGCGAGCCACCCAGGTGGACCTGGAAGCCCTCGACCTGGTCGCCGTTCTCGTCGACGACGAGCTGGCCCTTGAGCCCGATGTCGGCGACCTGGATGCGCGCGCAGGAGTTCGGGCAGCCGTTGACGTTGATGGTGAGCGGCTCGTCGAAGCCGGGCAGCCGCCGCTCCAGCTCGTCGATCAGGTGCGAGGCGGTGGCCTTGGTCTCGACGATGGCCAGCTTGCAGAACTCGATGCCGGTGCAGGCCATGGTCTGCCGGCGGAACGTGGACGGGTTGACCTGCAGGTCGTTGGCCTCCAGCTCGGCCACGAGCGAGTCGACCCGGTCGGGCGCGACGTCCAGGATGACCATCTTCTGCTCGACGGTCGTGCGGACCCTGCCGGAGCCGTGCCGTTCGGCGATGTCGGCGATCAGGTGCAGCTTGTCGCCGTCGAGGCGGCCGACCTTCGGCGCGAAGCCCACGTAGAAGTCGCCGTTCCGCTGCCGGTGAACGCCGACGTGGTCGCGGCGGCTGCCGCGCGGCTGCTCGGGCGCGGGGCCGTCGGGCAGCGGCTCCTTGAGATACTCCGTCTCCAGCACGTCGCGGAACTTCTCCGCACCCCAGTCGTTGACCAGGAACTTGATCCGCGCCCGGTGTCGCAGCCGCCGGTACCCGTAGTCACGGAAGATCCCGATCACGCCGCCGTAGACGTCGGCGACCTGCTCGGGACGGACGAACACGCCGATGCGCTTGCCCAGCATCGGGTTGGTGGACAGCCCGCCGCCCACCCACAGGTCGAACCCCTTCTCGCCCTGCTCGTTGACGACGCCGACGAACGCCACGTCGTTGATCTCGTGCACGGTGCAGTGCGACGGGCAGCCGCTGAGCGCGGACTTGAACTTGCGGGGCAGGTTCGAGTAGGCCGGGTCGCCGATGAACCGCTCGTGGATCTCGCGGATCTGCTCGGACGGGTCCAGCACCTCTTCGGCGTCGATGCCGGCCAGCGGGCAGCCCAGGATCACCCGAGGGGTGTCGCCGCACGCCTCGGTGGTCGACAGGCCCACGGCCTCCAGCCGCTCCCAGATGTCGGGCACGGACTCGATCTCCACCCAGTGCAGCTGCACGTTCTGGCGGTCGGTCAGGTCGGCGGTGCCCCGGCCGTACTCGTTGGCCAGATCGGCGATCACGCGCAGCTGCCGCAGGTCGAGCTGGCCGCCGTCGATCCTGACGCGGAGCATGAAGTAGCGGTCGTCGAGCTCCTCCGGCTCCAGGATCGCGGTCTTGCCGCCGTCGATGCCGGGCTTGCGCTGCGTGTACAGGCCGTACCAGCGCATCCGTCCGCGCAGGTCGGCGGGGTCGATGGAGTCGAAGCCGTTCTTGGCGTAGATGTCGATGATCCGCTGGCGGACGTTCAGCCCGTCGTCGTTCTTCTTGTTCTCCTCGTTCTTGTTGAGCGGCTCCCGGTAACCGAGAGCCCACTGTCCTTCGCCCCGCGGGCGCTTGTGATGCCGGCTGGCAGGGGTGCTCATTGCGCGTCCTTCGGTTCATGGGCGCGCGCAAGAGTCCTCCCGCCTCATCGTCGAGGGCAGGGGTGAAAGAGGAGTGCGACGCGCTCAGCTGTGGAAAGCAGACGGGGTTAGCGAGCGTCGCAACAGATGGCACTGCGGACACGCTGAAGGTCGACGTGGCGTCGACCGACGAGCATGGGGTCCGCTGGCATGTATCGAAGATACTCGGACCGTCCTGAATGTCCAAGACCAGGTCCAGAGTCTGGACGTTCTCAGCCCTGGCGCAGCCAGTCGACGTCCGGCTCGTGCGGCCGCTCCGGGTCCTGGTGCTGGCAGTCGCACCAGGACCCGCCGCGGCAGTCCTCGTGCCGCTTGTCCTTGCAGCTCTCGCAGATCACACTGGTCATTATTTCGCGTTTTGCCGGGAGGCGCCGGTGGACCTGATGGCCGAGCTGCTCGCCGACCTGCGGGCTGAGACGGCGTCGCTCGACGGGCTGCTGCGGCCGTTGCGGCCCGAGGAGTGGGAGCTGGCCACGCCCGCCGAAGGGTGGGCCGTGCGCGATCAGGTCAGCCATCTCGCCTGGTTCGACGACGCCGCCACCGCTGTGGTGACCCGGCCGGGCGGGCCGCCCGGGATGACCTCCGTGGACGACCTCGTCGCCGAGGCGCGCGGGATGCCGCCGGACGAGCTGTACGCGTGGTTCGGCACGGCGCGGGTCCGCAGCCTGGAGGCGTTCTCCACGCTGGGCGCCCGCGACCGGGTGCCCTGGTACGGCCCCGACATGTCGGGCGCGTCGTTCGTCACCGCCCGCCTGATGGAGACGTGGGCGCACGGGCAGGACGTCGCCGACGGGCTCGGCGTCGTGCGGGAGCCGACCGCCCGGCTGCGGCACGTGGCCATGATCGGGTTCCGGGCCATGGGCTACAGCTTCCTCGTGAACGGGCTGCCCGTTCCGGCCGAGCCGGTGCGGGCGGAACTGGTGACGCCCGGCGGCGAGCTCTGGACGGCCGGGCCCCGCGACGCCGGCAATGTGGTACGCGGGCCGATGCTCGACTTCTGCCTGGTCGTCACCCAGCGCAGGCACCTGGACGACACCGCGCTGGAGAGCGTCGGCGCGACGGCGCGGGCCTGGCTGACGATCGCGCAGGCCTTCGCCGGGCCGCCGGGCAGCGGGCGGGCCCCCGGGTCAGGGGCGGCGTCAGGGAGAGTTCAGGGGCATGCCGGATGACGCTCAGTCCTCAACGGTGACATGCTGTAAATATGAGGACAATTCTGAACGTCATCTGGCTGGTCTTCGCCGGGATCTGGTTGGCGCTCGGTTACGCGGTGGCGGGTGTCATCTGCTGCATCCTGATCATCACGATTCCGTTCGGCATCGCGTCCTTCAGGATCGCCGCGTACGCGCTGTGGCCGTTCGGCAGGACCGTCGTCCGAGACCCCGACTCCGGGGTGTTCTCGCTGATCGGCAACATCATCTGGTGTGTGGTCGCCGGGATCTGGCTCGCGATCGGGCACGTGCTCACGTCCATCCCGCTGTTCATCTCCATCATCGGCATCCCGATGGGGATCGCGAACCTCAAGCTCGTCCCGGTCTCGCTGCTCCCGCTGGGTGCGCGCATCGTCGACGTCGACTAGGGCAGGGAATACGGACGTAAGCTGTCCCGAAGAGTCACTGCGAAAATACCGTTGGGTGCCATGACGTCCACCGATGCGTCCGATCGGCAGAAGCGGCGGTTGGCCGCGAACGCCCGGGCCAGGCTGAACCGGGTGCTCGACACCAAGGCGTGGGAGATCGTCCGGGGCGCCACGAACGCCGGTGTCGAGTACCGGGTCACCGGGCTGGCCGGAGAGGCGGCGTTCTTCGCGCTGCTGTCGCTGCCGCCGTTCGTGCTCGGGCTGATCGGTGTGCTCGCCAAACTCGGCACCTGGCTCGGGCCCACCGTGGTCAACGAGGTCAAGGCGTGGGTGATCGAGCAGTCGGGGGTGCTGTTCACCCAGGAGGCCGTCAAGAAGGTGGTGAGCCCGCTCATCACCGACGTGCTCAGCGACGACGCGAGCAAGGTCTCCATCATCTCGCTGGGCTTCCTGCTGTCGCTGTGGTCCGGCTCGCGGGCCCTGTACGTCTACGTGGACCTCATCTCCGTGGCCTACGGGCTGGGGGAGGAGCGCGGCGTCATCAGGACCAGGCTGATGTCGTTCGGCCTGTACGTGGTGGGCCTGGTGATCGGCGTCATCGTGATGCCCGTGCTGGTCATCGGCCCCACCCTGCTCAAGGACGCGCTGCCTGCCCAGTACGGCGTCCTCATCGACGTCCTCTACTGGCCGGTCGTCGTCGTCGGCTCGGTGCTGTTCCTGACCGTGCTGTACCACGTGAGCGTGCCGGTGCGGACGAAGTGGTACCGCGAACTGCCCGGCGCGATCCTGGCGCTGATCCTCTGGATCGCCTGCGCCGCCGTGCTCAGGGCGGTGCTGGCCGCCTGGTTCTCGCCCGTGTCGGTCTACGGCTCGCTGGCCGCGCCCATCGCGCTGCTGCTCTGGCTCTACATCACCGCGCTCGCGGTGCTGATCGGGGCCATCCTGAACGCGGAGGTGGACCGGTTGTGGCCGGGGGCGAGCCGGTTGGAGAACGCGCTGCTCAAGCGGGAGTGAGTCGCCTGACTCATCCGCTATCGTCTAGGTGGTCGCGACTGGCGCATTGGGTGGGATGGACCACCGGGGAGCGGAAAGGGCGAAGGCCGCGCGCCTGGGTCTTCGCAGGACGTCAACGATGACAGGGGAGTCATGAGTTCTCTCGCTAGCGTCGACCCGCAGATCGCCGAGCTCATCAAGGCGGAGGAGCGCCGCCAGGCCGACACCGTCAAGTTGATCGCGTCGGAGAACTACGTGTCGAAGGCCGTGCTCGAGGCCACCGGCACCGTGTTGACCAACAAGTACTCCGAGGGTTACCCCGGCAAGCGTTACTACGAGGGTCAGCAGGTCATCGACCAGATCGAGACCATCGCCAACGAGCGCGCCAAGGCCCTGTTCGGCGTCAACCACGCCAACGTCCAGCCGTACTCCGGCTCGCCGGCCAACCTCGCCATCTACATGGCGTTCCTGCAGCCCGGCGACACCGTGATGGGCATGGGCCTGCCGTTCGGCGGCCACCTCACGCACGGCTGGTCGGTCTCGGCCACCGGCAAGTGGTTCAACCCGGTCCGCTACGGCGTGCGCAAGGACACCGGGCGCATCGACCTCGACGAGGTCCGCGCAGTGGCTCTGGAGCACCGGCCGAAGCTGATCTTCTGCGGCGGCACCGCGATCCCGCGCACGATCGACTTCGAGGGCTTCGCGTCGATCGCCCGCGAGGTGGGCGCCGTGCTGGCCGCCGACATCGCGCACATCGCCGGGCTCGTCGCCGGCGGCGCGCACCCGTCGCCGGTCGGCCACGCCGACGTGATCTCCACGACCACGCACAAGACGCTGCGCGGGCCGCGCGGCGCGATGCTCATGGCCACCACCGACGAGCACGCCGCCGCGCTGAACAAGGCCGTCTTCCCCGGCCTGCAGGGCGGCCCGCACAACCACACCACCGCGGCCATCGCCGTCGCCCTGCACGAGGCGTCCACCGACGACTTCAAGGCGTACGCGCACCAGGTGGTCGCCAACGCCAAGGCGCTGGCCGACGAGCTGGCCGGCCGCGGCTTCGACCTGGTGTCGGGCGGCACCGACAACCACCTGATCCTGCTCGACCTCACGCCCAAGGGCATCGGCGGCAAGCCCGCCGCGCAGGCCCTCGACCGGGCGGGCCTGGAGACCAACTACAACACGGTCCCGTTCGACACCCGCAAGCCGTTCGACCCGTCGGGCATCCGCATCGGCACCCCGTCGGTCACCTCCCGCGGCATGGGCGAGGCCGAGATGCGGCAGATCGGCGCCTGGATGGACGAGGTCGTCACCGCCCTGGCCAAGGGCGACGCCGAGGCGGTCATCTCCCGCGTCCACCATGAGGTCAGCGAGCTGACCTCGCAGTTCCCGGCTCCGGGCCTGTCGTAGCGCCCGCTGCCGGGCGCAGGCGGCCGTCGCGGACGGTCGCCACCGGCACGACGTGCACGTCCGGGG
>NZ_JBEXUP010000039.1:0-64822 GCF_040614375.1 Nonomuraea sp. NPDC005983 | reverse complement strand
CAGGCCGAACCTGTCTCCTCGGCCCCGCTCACCAACAACTCGTCCAGCCCTGTCACGGCTTGGGCCGAGGACGAGCCGCTGGCCGTCCTCCGCTCACGTGCCGGGCAACCTCGCCGCGCCGATGCACTTCGGCCCCGGGGTCGCGAGCGAGCCGCCGCGGCAGCAGCTGGGCACGACCGCGGAGCGGATCTGGCGCGAAGGGCGCGACCAGGCGCGGACGTTGCAGCGGTCGGACCGGGTGACCAAGGCCGCGCGGGCGCGCCACCGCCGGACGATCAGCGCGGCGACGGTCTTCGCGATCATCATGGCGGGGGCCGTGGTGGCCTGGATCAAGCTCGGCAACGCGCCAGAACTGGCGATCACGTCGATCGACGTGGCCGCGCCGAAAAAGACCCAGGGCTGCGACAGCGCCGTCGTCATCACCGGCACGATCGTGACAAATGGCGCGGCAGGCGAAATTTCCTATGAATGGCGAAAGAGCCTGGATAAGGAGGTGGTGAAACAGACGCTGCGCACGACCTCCGGCCAGACGTCCTACATCGTCCCGCTGAGGTGGCAGCTCAACGGCGAATCCACCGTCAGGGCGACGGCCACGCTGCGCGTGCTGTCTCCCGGGCCACTCAGGACCGAGAAGGCCAGCTTCACGTACAAGTGTTGATCACGCTCCAGCAATGCATATCAAAGCGGTTCTTACTAATCTGACGAGCATGACCACGCAGACCCCCGCGGGCTGGTACCCCGACCCGTACGGTTCGCCCCAACTCCGTTGGTGGGACGGCAACCAGTGGACCGACGCCACTCACCCGCTGGAGCAGGGAGCGCCGCAGCAGCAACCGCCCTCCGGGCCCCAGCCGGCCACAGGGCCCCAGTCCCCCTCGGGGCCCCAGTCGCCGTCCGGGCCGCAGCCGCCTTCCGGGCCGCAGGCCCCCGACTGGTCGGCGAGCCCGGCGAACCCCACGCTCCAGTACGGCCAGCCGACGTTCGGCCAGCCGACGTTCGGCCAGCCCGCGTACGGTCAGGCGCCCACCGCCCAGAGCGAGCCGTCGTATGGTCAGCCCACTTACGGCCAGGGCGGGGCGCAGTGGGGCGGCCCGGGCTACGGGGCGCCGCCGCAGAAGCAGAGCAACCCGCTGCCCTGGGTCTTCGGCGGCCTGGCCGCGCTGGTGGTGGTCGCGCTCATCGTCGTGGGCGGCATCTTCTTCCTGAACAGCGGCCGCGACTCGGCCACCGCCGCGCGTCCCACCGAGACCGAGGAGCCGCAGGACCCGGGCACGGCCATCCCGCAGCCGACGCCCACCGGCGAGCTGCCGCAGCCGCAGAACGGCCGCATCGCCGACCCGCAGACAGGCATCTCCTACCAGCCGCCCGAAGGCTGGACCGTGCCGAACAACAGCCGGCTCAACGGCGCCGACCCCGCCCAGCAGCTCTGGACGAGCGCCGTGGAGAAGATCGCCCAGGAGAAGTACGACGGCGAGGGCAACTGGATCGGCAACGTCTACACGGGTCTGCTGAACCAGCTCTACCCGTACGGCGGCAAGCAGGGGCTGGGCACCACGGCCAAGGTCGTCTTCGCGGACTTCAACTCCCGCTTCTACCAGCTCGAGCACAGCAACAAGCTCATCCAGGACAAGGCCATCAAGATCGGTGACCATGACGCCTGGGTGCTCCAGTTCCAGCTCGACTTCTCCCAGGTGACCAAGGCCAAGGGCTACGAGTGGAACAAGGAGAACGGCGCGATCGTGCTCATGGACCGCGGCGAGGGCCAGAGTCCCGCGATCCTCTACGTCTCGGTCCCCGACAACCTGGGCACCGGCGTGGTCGAGCAGGTTCTCGGCTCGCTCAAGCCCGCGTAACCGGTGGCACTAGGCTGGAGGGGTAACAAGCGGGCGGATTGCTCCGAGCCGCTGGGCGAGGAGATCGAATGAGTGACTTGCTGGTCTGGATCGACTGTGAGATGACGGGGCTCGACCTGAGCCGCGACGCCCTCATCGAGGTGGCGTGCGTCATCACCGACAGCGAGCTCAACCAGATCGACGAGGGCGTGGACGTGGTCATCAAGCCGCCGCCCGAGTCCCTTGAGCAGATGTCGCAGGTGGTCCACGAGATGCACACGGCCTCGGGGCTGCTGCCCGAACTGCCGGGCGGCGTGACGCTTGCGGAGGCCGAGTCGCTCGTCCTGGAGTACATCCGCCGGCACATTCCCGAGCCGAAGAAGGCGCCGCTCTGCGGCAACTCCATCGGCACCGACCGCACGTTCATCTCGCGCGACATGCCCGCCGTCGACGCCTTCCTGCACTACCGGATGATCGACGTCTCGTCGATCAAGGAGCTGGTGCGCCGCTGGTACCCTCGGGTCTACTTCGCGGCCCCCGAGAAGCAGGGCGGGCACCGCGCGCTGGCCGACATCACCGAGAGCATCCGCGAGTTGCGGTACTACCGCGCGGCGGTGTTCGTGGCGCAGCCCGGGCCCGACTCGTCCACGGCCAGGACGCTGGCGGAGCGGGTCACCGGGTAATCGGGTGGCGTAAAGACTCCCGAACACCGCTACACTTTTCCTGTGCCGCCATCCAGCGGCACCTTGGTGGGTGTAGCTCAGTTGGCAGAGCGCCAGGTTGTGGTCCTGGATGTCGAGGGTTCAAGTCCCTTCACTCACCCCACGCGAACGGCCGGCCCCACGGGGCCGGCCGTCTTGTTTCTCCGACATTGTCCCCAAAACATGACAATGCGAGTTATGCTCACTGTCTACCGCTAACGCCGGAAGCACGGGGGCCATCGGCGATCTGACCGTCTGCGCGCCCCCGGAGGCCGGATGAGAGTCGACGACGCAGCGTTCGACAGTGTGCTCACGTCTCTGAGCAAACGCGAGGCCGAGGTGATGGACCTGATCGCCACCGGCCAGTCCAACGGACAGATCGCGCAGCGACTGTTCCTGAGCGAGAAGACCGTCAAGAACCACGTCAACCGCATCTACGCCAAGCTCGGGGTCGACTCCCGAGTCACCGCCATCGGCCTCTGGCTCTCCCGCGACACCACCTGACCCGCCCGGGGCTCCCGCACCACCACCCCGGGGCTCCCACACCGTCCCCGGAGCCCCACACCACCGCCCCCGGGTAGCCGTCGGGCCCGGCGTCGGTCGCCACGGCTACGGCGGCGGGCGCTCGTGCCCGCCGTGGAGGTGCGGAGACGCCCGAGCAAGAAAGGTCCCGCGCCGACACACCGGGCAAGTGCCCCCCTTTCCAACCGGCACCGGGTGGCCTGCGACATCGGGCTCATGCGACAGGGCGTGTTGCACCGTGAACACCCGCCGCACGCGCTAGCGTCTCTGATCAACATCGCCGAACACGGCAACCCGCCGCATCCGGCCCGGTTGCGAAGGGAACTCCCGCACACCACACGCCGCGTCCGGCCGCGTGCGAGGAGTCGCGCGGCACGCCACGCCGCCGCCTCCGGCCCGCGTGCGAGGAGTCGCGCGCCGTGTCCGGCCGGTGCGAGCGGAGGTCGCGCAGCGCGCGCCGCGCCGTGTCGCCTGCGGGGGAACGACCCGCGCCATCGCCTCTCCCCACGCCGCAGAGCCGGGGCTGATCGTCAACATACGGAGAACCATCAGTGATCATTCGGTAAGAATGGTGCGCCGAAAGGAGTACCTATCGGCTGGGCGCATATAACGGTTGCGTAGTGAACATGTCGCTGGCATTCCGGGCGAAATGTTCTATGACCCGAGCAACCGTCACGGGGAGTCCGAAATGGCAGAAAAAAACAGGATACCTATTCTCGTCGCGGTGGTCGTCGGAGGCGGAATCGCGTTCGGCACCGCCGGAGTGGCGGCAGCCACGACCAGCCACGCGGCACCCATGATCGCGGAGCCCAATCCCTACCCGCCGACGCCCAACATCCAGGAGCAGGAGACCAACGCCAACACGGAGCCTCGCGTCACCAACACCCAGGACCAGACGATCGACGTCGACGTCACCGTCAGGGGCCGCCCAGGCGGTCCGAACGGCGTCGTCGGTCCCGGGGGGCCCGGGGGGCCCGGGGGGCCCTGCGGCGCCAACTGCGGGCCCGGCGGCGGTCCTGGCGGCGGTTCTCAGCTGCCGTTCACCGGTGCTCCCGTGAGCACCCTGGTGGCGGCCGGCGCGGGCCTGCTCCTCGTCGGAACCGCCAGCACGCTGATCGCCGTCCGGCGTCGCCGATCCACAAGTGCGCAGTAGCGATCTGCGAGTGCGCGGCAAGAAGCGCCGCCGGCTCACCTTCGGCCTGCTGGGGCCCGCCGCGGGCCTCGCGCTCGTCGGCGGCTGGTCGGCGCACCTCGGCCTGAACGTCCGGGACGAGTTGCAGGCGACCAGGGACGCGCTGGTACGGCTGCGCGCGAGCGCCCCCGGGCAGATGGCCGGGGCGCTCGCGGAGGCGCAGCGGCACGCCGCCGAGGCGCGCCGCCTCACCAGCGGCCCGGACTGGTCGTTGATCACGTACTCCCCCTTGGTGGGAGACGGTGCGACGACCGTCCGCGGCCTCGCGGAGACCGCCGCGGAGCTGACCGAGGTCCTGACCGGGGTACAGCGGACCGGTGAGCAGCTGATCACGGCCAGCGGGCTCTCCATGGACGA
The DNA here is from genome assembly GCF_040614375.1 of Nonomuraea sp. NPDC005983. NCBI lineage: Bacteria > Bacillati > Actinomycetota > Actinomycetes > Streptosporangiales > Streptosporangiaceae > Nonomuraea > Nonomuraea sp. NPDC005983. Next base: position 60,218 of record NZ_JBEXUP010000039.1, on the reverse strand, counting down.
CATGGGGAACCTGCTGGCCGTTCTCAAGTCGGCGGCGCCGACCCTGGACGACGCCGTCGGCCGGATCGGCACCGCGCGCTCGCGCCTGGCCGCCACCCCGGCCGACACCGGCCTGGACGTGCTGGACCAGGCGCGCGGCACGGCCCTCGCGGAGGTGGACCAGCTGCACGGCTGGCTCGGCGCCGCGGCCGACGCCGCCGCCCTGCTCCCCCCGATGCTGGGCCACGACGGCCCGCGCCGCTACTTCCTGGCGTTCCAGACCAACGCCGAGGCGCGGGGCACAGGGGGCCTGGTCGGCGCCTACGGCATCCTGAAGGCCACGGGCGGCAGGCTCGGCATCGACCGGCTCTCCGCCAAGAACGGCCTCACCTCGGGCTCCTCTCCCGTCGCCGATCACGGCCGGGCGTTCCTGTCACGCTACGGACCGAGCGCCCTCACTCTCCTCGCCAACTCCAACCTTTCCCCGCATTTCCCCTATGCCGCGACCACCTGGGCCGGGCTGTGGAAGGAACAGACCCGCCAGCAGTTGGACGGCGCCATCGCGACCGATCCCGTCGGCCTCTCCCACCTGCTGCGGTTGATCGGCCCGGTGACCCTCCCCGGCGGCGAACCGGTGACCGCCGACAACGTCGTCGGCCTCACCGAGCGGCAGGCCTACGCCCGTTACGCGGACCCGGTCGCGCGCAAGAGGTTCCTCATCACGATCGCCGCCGCCGTCAGCGAGGCGCTGCTCCGCTCCCACCCGGACCCCATGAGCCTGCTGTCCACCCTGTCGCAGATGGTGGACGAGCGAAGGATCCAGATCTGGAGCCGCAGGGACGCCGAAGAGCGCCGCCTGGCCGACACCCCGCTCGGCGGTGCGCTGCCGAGGGACCCGGGGCCGTTCGCCGGGCTGGTGATCAACAATTCCGCCGGCACCAAGCTCGACTACTACCTGGACCGCTCGCTCGCATACGAGCTGGGCCCCTGCCGCAGCGACGGGCAGCGCGTCACGAAGGTGCGCGTCCGGCTGAAGGACGACGTGCCGCGCAGGAAGCTGCCCTCGTACGTCACCACCCGGCTCGACTCCCCCGACGAGCGCCACGCCTCCGGCACCAACCTGCTGTGGGTGTCGCTCTACGCCGGGACCGGCGCCAAGTACGGCGGCCTGCGGATCGACGGCGAGCCCGCGGGGATCATGCGAGAGGTCGAACGCTCCCATCCCGTCTACTCCACCATGCTGGAGCTTGCTCCCAGGCAGTCGAAGACGCTGGAGTTCGTGCTGCTGGAACCGGCCTCGGCCGCGCCGCCGCTGGTTCCCGTGCAGCCGCTGGCACGTCCGCAGCAGACTCGGATCATCCGGGACGATCGGGGCTGCCCCGCGCCGGACGCGGCCACCCGCTGACGGAAAGGGTAAAGAGCGGCGTGCCGCGGGCGGCCGTCCGATCTTGGCGTCCTACCGTCGCGGTCATGGAAGGCACATGCGACGCGCGAGCGGGTTTCCGCATCCTGTTCGTGTGCACGGGCAACATCTGCCGCTCTCCGCTGGCGGAGCGGCTGACACGCTCGGCCCTCGGCCCGCCGTTCGAGGTGGGCAGCGCGGGCACGCACGCCGAGCACGGCAGGGAGATGGCCCAGCGCGCGCGGCGCGTGCTGGTGCGCCTCGGCGGCGACCCCAGCGGCTTCGTCTCCCGTCCGCTGACCGGGGCGCTGGTGGCCGCGGCCGACCTGATCCTGACGGCAACGTCGGCGCACCGCGCCGACGTGGTGACGCTGCGCCTGTCCGCCTCGGCCCACACCTTCACCATCGCCGAGTTCGGCGCGCTGTCCCAGGAGGTGGACGCCGGGGCGGTCACCGGACATCGCGACGCCGCGGCGCGGGCCCGCGCGCTCGTCGCCGAGGCGCACGCGCTGCGCGGGCTGGTCCGGGTGGACGAGCCCGACATCCCCGATCCGATCGGCGGTTCCCCGTGGGCCTACCGGGTGGCGGGACGGAAGATCGCGGCGTCGCTCGCCGTCCCGCTCCGGCTGCTCACACCACTTCCGGCGTCTTGACCTCCGCCTGGCCCTCGGGCCCTCTCGCGTACCCGTACCCGTATCCGTCGTACCGGTTGGACCTGGTCGGCATGAAGTTCAGGACCGTGCCCACGATCCGGGCGTTGATCGACGACAGCAGTTCCGTGGCGCGCAGGATGTGCTCCTGCCGGGTCTTGCCGTACTTCGCGACGACCATCACGCCATCGCAGATCGCCGCGAGCGTCGCGGCGTCGGTGACGGGCAGGAGGGGCGGCGCGTCGATGATCACGATGTCGTAGCTGTCCGTCAGCTGTTCGAGCACCTGGCGCATGCCCTGCGAACCGAGCAGCTCGCTGGGATTCGGCGGGATCTGGCCGCTCGGCAGCACGAACAGGCGGGGCTCGCCCCAGGCCTGCACCACGGTGTTCAGCCGGGCCTTGCCGATCAGCACGTCCGTCAGGCCGACCGCGCCCTCGATGCCGAAGTAGTCCGGGATGCGCGGACGGCGAAGGTCCCCGTCGACCAGGACCACCCGCCAGCCCGCGTGCGCAAGGGTGATGGCGAGGTTGGAGGAGGTCGAGGACTTGCCCTCGTTGGGCAGGCAGCTGGTGATCACGAGCGATTTGGGCCGCCGGTCGACGCCGATGAACTGCAGGTTCGTACGCAGCGAGCGGAACGCCTCCGACCTGGACGATCGCCCGCTGCGCCGGACGATCAGGGGGTGGCGTCGCGCGTCCCTCTCGTAGCCGATGATGCCGAGGGTCGAGCTCTTCGCTGCCTGCTGCAACGCGTCGGAGGACTTGATGGTCGTGTCCAGGCGATCGCGGAGCACCAGCGTGCCCACGCCGACCAGCAGCGCGATCAGCACGCCGAGCGCCAGGTCGACCATCGGCCTGGGGCTGATCGGCACCTGGGGGACGTCCGCGTGGTCCACCACTGTGATCTTGATGGTGGGACGGCTGCGAGGAGTGGGCCGCTCGATCTCGTCGATCAGTGCCGCGAACTTGGCCCCTAGGGCGTTGGCCAGCTGCGCGGCACGGGCGGGGTTCCCGTCGGTGACGGCCGCGCGGAGCAGGACGGTGCCGGGCACGGCTTCCGCTGTGATGTTCGCCTGCAGGCGCGGGACGTCGGCGGCCGGGGTGACCTGGCTGACCACCCTGCGGCTGGACAGCAGGGTGGCGTAGGACTGCACTCGCTGCGCCGACAGTATCCCCGCCTGATACGCCGTGGAGAGACTGCCCTCCTTGTCGTGGGCGGAGACCAGCATGGAGATCGACGCGACGTACTTCGGCGGCGTGTTCGCGGTGACCGTGAGCGCACTGGCCACTCCTAGGACCAGCGAGAGGAGGATGAGCAACCAGTTCCTGCGCGCGAGCCGCACGTAGTAGAGCAGATCCACTGGATCAACGCCGCCTTTCACGGATTCTGGGAGGAGCCTTGAGACGTTCGGCCGGTACGTAGACGCTCACACCCTGCAACAAGCTGATGAGGACGACCGCCGTGCCACCCGCGACCAGCGTCGTGACCAGAGGCGCTATCCAGTGCAGGGCCGTGAACAGGCAGAGGCCGCCGGTGATCGCCGCGCTCAGGCCGAGCGTCGCGGCGACCGCCCGGGTGCGAAGGCCCATCCGGCGCAGCCGGTGCGACACGTGGTCGGTGCCACCCGCCAACGGCGAGCGGCCGACCCGCATGCGCGAGAGGAACACGACGCCGGTGTCGACGGTCGCGACGAAGGTCGGCAGGAGCAACCCGGCGATCGTGGTGTCCGCGCCCTGCCCCGCCACCAGGAAAACGGCGGAGCACGAGAGCACGAAGCCGATGAACAGCGATCCGGAGTCGCCCATGAAGATCCTCGCGGGCGCCCAGTTGTGCGGCAGGAACCCCAACCCGGCGCAGGCCAGCGTGGTCAGGAGCAGTCCCAGCGACGGCTGCCCGGCCACGAACGCGGTCGCGGCGAGGAAGGCGGCGGTGACCGTGGCGACCGATCCCAGCGCGCCGTCCATGTTGTCCAGCAGGTTGAAGGAGTTGGCCAGCACGACGATCCACAGCACGGTGACCGGTCCGTCCAACCATCCGCCCATCAGGGTGACGTGGACGCCGGAGAGGACGACCCCGCTCGCCGCCACGCTCTCCACGATCAGCCTCGTCACCGCGGGCAGCGGCCTGATGTCGTCGATCAGGCCGACCAGGGCCACCGCCGTGGCGGCCAGCAGGACCACGGTGATCCGGTGGTCGGCGAGGCCGATCGCGACGACCGCGGGCACGAGCGTGCCCAGAGTGATCGCGAGGCCGCCGAGGTACGGCGTAGGGCGGGCATGGGCCTTCTTCTCGCTGGGGCGATCGGTCAGGTCCCAGTGCAGCGCCAGCCGCCTCAGCGGCACGATGGCGGTACAGCTGATCACCATGGCGGCTCCCCCTGCGGCGAGGGCGGTCGTCCCGTTCACCGGGTGGACGCCGCGAGATCCTCGCGGACCTTCCTGACGACCTCGGTGAGGATCTCATCGAGATTGTGTCGTGGAACCCAGCCGGTGAGTTCGCGAAGCTTGGTGGTGTCGGGCACCCTGCGGGTCATGTCCTCGAAGCCCCGCTGGTAGGCCTCGTGGTACGGGACGAGGTCGATCCCGGAGGTGGACCCGGTGTGGTCGATGACCAGCTTGGCCAACTCCAGGATGCTGACCTCGTCGGCGGAGCCGACGTTGAAGGTCTGCCCGATCGCCGCTTCGTCGTCCAGCAGCCTGAGCAGCGCGTCGACGACGTCCGCGACGTGCGCGAAGCAGCGGGTCTGGGTGCCGTCGCCGTAGACCGTGAGCGGCTCCCCGCTGACCGCCTGCTGCACGAGGCGCGGGATGACCATGCCGTAGGACGGGCTCTGCCGTGGCCCCACGGTGTTGAACAGCCTGACGACGATCGTCGGCAGGCCCCGCTCGCGGTGGTAGGCGTTGGCGAGGATCTCGTCCACGGCCTTGGCCGTGCTGTAGGCCCATCTCACGACGGACGGGCTGCCGAGGATGCGGTCGGCGTCCTCTCGCAGCGGACCCGAGGAGTTCTTGCCGTAGATCTCGCTCGTGCTGGTGATCAGGATCTTCTTCCGGTACCGGTGCGCGGCCTCGATGACGATCTCCGAGCCGCGGATGTTCGTCGTCAGGCACCGCAGCGGCTGCTCGACGATCAGCTTGACACCGACGGCTGCCGCGAGATGGACGACCACGTCGCATTGGTGCACCAGCTCGTCCACCATGAGCTCGTCCAGGACGGACCCCTGCACGAAGCGGAGTCTCGGATGCGGCCGGAGGTTGTCCAGCCGCCCGGTCGACAGATTGTCCAGGACCACGACGGAGTCACCGCGAGCGAGCAGCGCGTCGCTCAGATGCGACCCGACGAATCCGCTGCCGCCCGTTATCAGGTAGGTCCTCTTTGCTGCTGTGCTCACAGACTTCCCCTAGTCACGAACGTTGAGAGGTGTCATTGCCGGGGGGAAGCGGCAGGTCAGACGCGCCCGCCGGGGCTGGAGACCGCTGCCTTCTCGAACCAGTCCACCGTCATGCGGAGCCCTTCCTCGAGCGACATCGGGCACACCGCGGGGAACAGCTCGTACAACAGTTGGGAGGAGGCCTGCGACTCCTTGATGTCGCCGATCCGGGGTGGCAGGAAGGTCGCCTCGATCGGCTGGCCGAGAACGTCCGCGAGGACGTCCTTCAGGTGCAGGAGGGTCACGCGGGTCCCGAACGCGAGATTGACCGGCTTCGGGTGCGTGACCTGGCGGACGGCCGCCTCGACGAGGACGTTCGCCACCGACCCCACGTAGGTGAAGTCCCGCGCCTGGCTCCCGTCGCCGTGGACGGGCACCGGAAGGCCGCGCAGCGCCGCGGACACGAACGCCGGGATGACGGCCGCGTAGGCGTGGTCGGCAGCCTGCATCGGCCCGTACACGTTGAAGAAACGGAAGGCCAGGACGGGCAGCCCATAGCTCGACGCGTACGCCAGGGCGTAGGCCTCGGTCGCCAGCTTGCTCGCGCCGTACGGGCTCAGCGGCCTGGTCGGCAGGTCCTCATGTTTGTACGGCTCCTGGGAGTCGCCGTAGACCGACGACGACGACGCGAGGATCACGTACGGCTTGGTCTTACGGCACGCCTCCAGGAGGTGAAGGGTGCCCGTGGTGTTGACGGTGTGCGAGGCCAGGGGGTCCTTCAGCGATCTGGGCACCGAAGGGCGAGCGGCGAGGTGGACCACCACCGTGGCGTCGGCGGCGAGTTCCGCCATGACGTCCCGATCCAGGATGCTGCCCTCGACGAAGTCCACCCCGACGCCGTCGAGGTTGACGAGATCTCCACTACTCAGGTCGTCGAGAACGGTGACGCTCTCGACCTCGGGGCGAGCGGCGAGCGTACGGCACAGATTCGCGCCGATGAACCCCGCACCGCCAGTTACCAGGACCCTCATCTGCCCGTTCCTCCCGTTGCTCCTGCGGTGACACTTCGATCCCGCCGCTCGCCGCCCAGCAGTCGATACAGGGCTTCGGTATCCGCGACGAGGCGTTCCACGGCGAACGCGGTGCTTGTCCACTTGCGGGCGGCCTCCCCCATCCGGCGGGCGAGCGCGGGGTCGGAGAGCAGCCGCACGGTGTGCTCCGCCAGCTCGTCGGCGTCAGCCGCGGCGAGCAGGCCGGTCTCCCCATGCCTGACGATCTCCGCGACGCTGCCCACCCGGGTGGAGACGGCCGGTGTACCGGCCATCCCGGCCTCGATGAGCGTGAGCGGCATGCCCTCGTTGTCGGAGGTCAGGAGGACCATGTCGGCGGCGGCGTAGACCGTCTCGACGTCCTTTCTCCAGCCGAGCAGGTGAAAGGCCGGCCGGACGGGATCGATGCTCCGCTCGACCTGCTCGAGGAGATCACCGCCGCCGCAGACGACAAAGCGGCAGTCAGGTATGCGCCGGAGCACGGCGCTCGCCGCCGCGACGAACCGGTCAGGGCGCTTCACCTTGGTCAAGCGGCCCACGAACGCCACAACGGGCACATCGGGTGGCAGCCCCAGAGCCAGGCGCGCGGCCCCGCGATCGGGGACCGGCCCCAGCTGTACTCCGGGGGCGATCACCACGTACTGTTCGGGGCGGCCGATCCCGGCGGCCAGCAACTCATCGCGAACCCGGGATCCGACGGACACCAGCCGGTCGGACATGGAAGCGAGGAATCGTTCCGAGCCGACGTAGAGCGAGCGCTTGGACCGCGAGAAATACCCGTTGAGAAGGTGTCCGTGGAACACGTGGACCCGGGCCGATCCGACGCCGGACAGGCGGGAGGCCACCCGCCCCAGAGCACCGGCCTTGGCCGTCCGCGTGTGGACGACATGCGGCCGGAACTCGCGCATGGCCGCCATCAGCTGGATGAGCGCCCGGCAGTCGTCGGTGGGCCTGACCGACCGGCCCAGACCCGGAACCCGGCGGACCCGGAGCCCCGAAGCTTTCAGGTCAAGGTGGTCACCTTCACCGGCGTCGACATGCCCCGTGTAGAGCCGATGGTCGAACGCGTCCGGGTTCAACCGCTCTGACAGCCCCGTTATCTGAGTGGCGGGACCACCGACGTTGAGCCGCGCGACGATTTCCATGACACGAATCCGGTTGTCCGACTTCATCCGGACTCCTGGGTGATGGCCTGGTTCACGTCGGAGACGCTAGCCGCGGATTCGGTGCGTTTCGCCGACGCCGTCGCCGTGGTGGCGAAATGTTTCCCCGCTTTCTACCTGAGCATGATCAAGCCATCCTGAACAGCCGGCCGGAAGTCTGCGCCGACCTGGGCACTGCTGCTCGATGCGCGACATACGGCGGCGGAAAGAATCGGCAACGACAGGCAATCATCGACCCATACGCGGCATACGGAGTCAGGTTACCCGCGACCACGGAGTTAGCATCGTCGGCCGGAGTCGATCTACCGGTTGTGCGCAACCGACCGCTGCTCTCTGGGGCACCGTATTAAGGCCGACAGAAGGTGGTCTTTCGTGGAGTACTTCATCATTGCCATCGCCGCGATGACGCTCATCTTCCTTGTCCGCGTGAACCTGCCCGCGGAAGTGGCGCGTCGGGCGCTGCCGATTCTGCTGTTCGCGTTCGTGCTCCGACTGGTGCTCCATGTCATGGTGATGCGATCCGGCGTCATAGAGTACGGCGGCGACAACCTGACGTACGAGGGAATAGCCCGGGAAATCGTCAGGCTCTGGGAACGTGAGGGATTCAAGTTCGTCACGTCCGAGGACATCAGCGACATCTCTTCGGTGACTTTTCCGTGTCAGGTCTTCGCGATCGTCATCTACCTGTGCGGCGGCCCGGCCTCCCTCGCCTGTACAGCTGTCGTGGCGCTGCTCGCCTGCGCGCTGTGCATTGTGATCTTCAGATTCGCCCGGTTCGTCGGCGCCGACGATCGCGCGGCACTCATCCTGCTCGCCGTGACGGCGTTCATGCCCGCGTTCCTGTTGCACACCTCCGACACCTACAAGGACGGCTTCAACGCGTTCCTCGTGGTGGCCAGCATCGGCCTGGGAGTTTCGATCGCCCGGCGCTTCGACCTGCGCAGGCTGCTCATGCTCCTACCGATGCTCTGGGCGCTGTGGTACGTGCGCCCGTACATGGTCGCCATGTGCGTCGTACCGCTGCTTCTCTGCCTGATAGGCGTGAAGGGCGGGTTCTCGCTGCGGCGGTTCGCCTTCGCGGCGATACTGATGTGCGCCGTGTTCGCTTCCGGAGGCCTTTCCGGGCTGGCCCCGACGGCGGCGATCCAGAAGCAGTTCGAAAACGGCCACTCGCAGGCCACCATACGTGCCAACGCGAGCGGCGGATCCGGGGTCGTATTCGAGGACGGCGGCGATCCGTGGAGCGACCTCGACAGCAAGTTGGTCTATACGTTGCTGTCGCCGTTCCCGTGGACCGAAGGCAGTCTGGCGTTGCAACTGGGCAAGGTGGACGCCTTCATCTGGTACTTCCTGCTCTACAGTGCGGCACGTGGCGCCCGCCGGCTGTGGCTGAATGACCGCAGGATCCTTGTGATCCTGCTGCTGTTCATCGTCCCGGCCACGATCGCCTATGCGACCACCATGGCCAACATTGGCCTGATCTTTCGCCAACGCATGCCGATCATCATGATCACCAGCCTGCTCTCGGCAGTAGCCTGGACCAGGAATCCTCGGGACAAAGGGCACTCAACGACCGTGCTCGCGGGCAGTCAATCCACCGGCCAGATCGCCGAACAGTCGATTCGATCGCATGCCGAGACGGGCCGTGTATAAGGAGGCCCGACTGCGGAGTTCGTTCTCTGAGATCGGAGTTATGCGATGACGCTCCACCGAGTGGAGGCAGCCCACCGCCCTGCGCAGGCGGAGGAGGCGATGAGCGACGCCCGCTCCCGCAACGTCCCCGCTGCAGAAGGGTGAGGCGCGCCCATGCTGGTCACCGTTCTCACACCCACGTTCAACCGCGGGAAGTACCTTCCAGAACTCCATGAGAGCCTGCTGCACCAGGACATCGATCTGGAATGGGTCGTCATCGACGACGGCTCCGTCGACGACACCCGAGACGTGGTGGCCGAACTGGCCCGAACCAGTCCGCTCTCGGTCCGCTATCACTGGCAGCCGAATTCCGGAAAACACCAGGCGTTGAATCACGGAGCCTCCGTGACCACAGGCGAACTGATCGCCCAGATCGACTCGGACGACCTGGTGGTTCCTGGAAGCTTGGGACGCCTCCTAGCCCATTGGCATGACATCGGCGACAAGCAAGCGTACGCCGGAGTCGCTGGACTCTGCATCGACGAAGGTGACCGCGTCGTCGGCAAGAGATTTCCCTCCTCCCCGCTCGACGCGAGCTGGCCTGAAATGGTCTATCGCTATCGGTCGACCGGCGACAAGCCGAGGATGTACCGCACCGACATCATGCGGGCACACCCTTTTCCGCAACGGACGGGGTACGTCGCCGAAAGTTTGATCTGGCGGGCCATTGGCCGACGCTATCTGGTACGCCATGTCAACGAGGAGGTCGTCGTCTGTCGAGTGATCGCCCAGGATCGCCTGACACGGCGCGCCTTCGCACGCGTCGCTTCCGGGGCCGCCGAGCAGCATCGCATCACCCTTGAAGAGGACATCGCGTGGCTGCGCTTCAGACCGACCGAGTTCGCCAGGGCCGCCGTGCACCTCTCCAGGGCCTGCTTTCATCTGAGGGAGTCGGCGTGGCGTCGCGCCCGCGGGTTCCGCGAGACCGCCGCCAGAACCGTGGCCGTCGGCGCGATACCGCTCGGCTGGCTGCTCTACCGAATGGACCTGGGTAACGGGAGGTCGTCCCCTGAAGTCTGAAGCTTACTGACAACGGACCCCATGCCGAAGCCTGCGAGCATTTCGAGGAAGGCCCGGCCCAGATCCTGGCTGAGACGCGTAGAGGCAGCAGCCAGCGTCCCGGACATTCTGGCGCCTGATCGCCGACGCGTGAGTCGTCACCCGACCCGCTGCCCAGGTCGACGGCGCCGCCGGGCGATCACGCGGCAGGACGCCAGCAGTGTCAGCACCGGGCGGACGTCGTCGAGGCGTGGCAGCAGGCCCCGCAAGGGGATGCACGCCGACCGCGCGAACCAGGACACCTCCACGCAGGCCATGAGGGTGTACGTGGCGGTAGACGCGAGAGCCGCGCCCAGCGGTCCCCATCGGGGAATCAGCGCCACGTTGACCAGAACGTTCAGCGCGAGCGTGCCGACGGCGATCAGGGTCATGGCGACCGGCCGGCCGAGTCGCACGAGATACTGCTCGACGGGCCTGATCAGGGAGAGCGCGACCGTCCCCGGGGCCAGCGCCAGCAGCGGGGGGACGCTGCCCGCGAAGGACTGGCCGTAGACCATCGGGATCAGCATCGGCGACACTGCCGCCAGAATCCCGAGGAAGACCGACGAGAGGATCAGGTTGAGCCGAAGGGTCCGGAGGGTGATCTCCTCGGCGTGCCGCGCGTCGCTACCGGCCTGCCCTGGAAGCACGACCCGGGTGGTGGCCTCCGCCGGAATGCCGGCGAGGGAGAGCACCGTGACGGCGACCGTGTAGATCCCGACTCCGGCGGCGGAGTCCAGAGCGTTGAGCAGCAGGGTGTCGACGGTCATCAAGAGATAGAAGGCCACCAGCCCGACGTGGTAGCGCCCCCCGAGGGCGAGCTGGCGGCAGGCGAGCGGGACGTCAACCAGCCGGGGATGGGGGCGGAGCGCCCGGATGAGGAGAACGAACGGGGTGACGGTCGAGATCGTCCAGAACACGATGACGGTGGTCACCGTGATGCCGCCGACGGCCGAGAGAACGAGGAGAGGCAGGCACTGGGTCAAAGCGGCGGCGATGGTCGCGCGGTTGACGATGTCCGTGCGGGACTCCAGCCACGCGATGCCTTTGAGGTTCGTGGCCACCACCCCGAAGGGAACGGCGATCATCGCGACCCCGAGCAGCGGGGACGTCGTCGGCATCGCGCCCACGCTCATCAGCACCAGCGCGACCAGGGTGGTGATCGTCCCCAGAGTCAGGCCGAGCATCAGACCGTTCGCGGTGAGAGCGCGGTGCCGTGCCCTGTTCGTCCACAGATAGATCTGTGACTTGTCGATGGACGCGTGCCCCAGGATGATGGCGGTGAGCGTCGTGGTCGCGATGACGGAGTAGGTCCCCCGCCCCTCGGGCTGGAGGACGCGCGCGATCAGAACACCTGTCACCGTTCCCAGCAGCACCTGGACCGTCTGGCTGCCGATGGTGTGAACCACCTTGCCGAGGGACGAACTCAGGTCTGACGTACGGGGCATCGAACCTCGCCTCGGCTGCCGTCGATCGGGAGACCGGAGGCCAGACCGCGCGGCCAGGCGGCTGACGGAACGGCGCCCCCCTGCTCGCTCCGGCTATCCCGCACGTCGGGTCTCCAGAAGTCGGTGATACAGGTGGACGTGCTCATCGACCATCACGTCCAGGTTGAGGTTCTTGCCGGCCCAAGCACGCGCCGCCGCACCCAGCGACGCCGCGAGATCCGGATCATCAACAAGACGGGCGATCCCCTCAGCCAACGCCACGGGATCAGCAGCGGGAACCAGAACACCACGACCTTCGAGAAGCTCCGGCGTACCCCCCACCGACGTCGCCACAACAGGCCGGCCCGCCGCCATCGCCTCCATGACCGCGTTACTCAAACCCTCCGAAAGCGAAGGAAGAACCACCACATCAGCACAAGCCAGAAAGCCCGCCGTCTCGGCGTGAGCACCCACAAAACGAACGTCCACCCCCAGAGCACTCGCCTGAGCCTCCAGACGACCACGCTCAGCACCCTCACCCACCAGCACCACCGTGCACGGACGCCCCCGCCGCAACAGCATCCCGGCAGCATCGACCAGGAACTGAAGCCCCTTCACACTGCGCAGATTCGCCACGCACACCACCACGGGCCAGGAGGTGTCGACACACTCAGGCTCGGCCTCATGAAACGCCGACGCCGGCAGGCCGTTGTAGATCACACTCACCTTCCGCGCCGGCACACCCTCAACCACCCGAGCTTCCTCCGCCACCGCCACCGCGTTCGCCACCACATGATCGGTGACACGCGTCACGACTCGCTCCAGCGCCAGCACCCACCCGCGCCCCTGCTCGAAGTCCCGCAGGCCGCGGCGGCCGGCCACCAGCACCAGCGGGAACCGCGCCAACCGCGCGGCCACCGCGCCGATCATGTGCCCCTCGTGCAAGAAGGCGTGGAGCACATCCGGTCTAAGGTCGCGCAGCAAGCCGACCAGGCGGACGAAGGCCGTCAGGTTCCGTTTCAGCATCGAAGGTCCGGACGGCTCACGGCCGAAGCCGAGAAGATGGACCTCCACTCCCGCCTCGCGCAAGGTCTGTTCGTAGGGGCCGCCTCTCGACAGCACGAGGACGTGGACCTCGACGCCTCTCAGGCGCAGTTCCCGCGCCAGCAGACACAGCTGCTTCTCGGTGCCTCCCACTTCGAGCTGCCCGATGAGAAGCGCGACGCATCGCAGACCGGCGTTCTCTCCTCGTTGCATGGCGAGCCTCTCGTTGGTCGCGCTGGATGCGGGCGATCGCGCCTGCGTCACGCGTGGCATCCGGCCCCACTGACGACGGTGTCGTCGGGCGCCGCATGCGCTCGGTTCCAGAGCTCGAACTGGAGCAGCGCCCACAGCCGGACACTGTGGTCGACACCGTCCATGTGCCGCCGGAGCAGCTCCTGGACCGCCGACGGACGGAACAGCCCCCTACCGCGGGCGGTGTCGTCGGTGAGCGCGTCGAAGACCAGTTCCCGCAGCTCACCGCGGAGCCACGCCGCGAGCGGCACACCGAACCCCTGCTTCGGATAGTGCAGCAACTGAGGAGGCAGCCAGGGGGCCACCGCTCGCTTGAGCAGCATCTTGGTCTGGCCGTTGCGGACGTGCAGCGCGCTGGGAAGGGTCGCCGCCCACTCCATGATGTGGTGGTCCAGGAAGGGCGAACGGGCCTCCAGCGAGTTCGCCATCGTCGTGATGTCAACCTTGACCAGCAGATCACCCGGAAGGTAGGTGAAGGTGTCGACGTCCAGAACCCGGCCGAGATCGGTCTTCGCCGACGAGCCGTGGAAGATGTCCTCGAGCAGGCGGTAGCTGTCGACGCCTGCCAGGGCCTCTTGGAGTGAGTCGCTGTAGATCTCAGATCTCTGTTCCGGCGTGAAGTACGACATCAGGCGGGCATAGCGCTGTGACGGGTGCGCGGCGACGAACGTCATCAGCCGGCCCAGTCGCCGCGAGAGCGAACGGGAAGCGCTTCGCTGGCTCATGAGGGTGCCGGTGCGGCCGAGTAGTCCCGCCAACGGGCGAGGCACGACGGGAATCCTGCGAGCCTGGTTCATCAGCGCGTAGCGCTGGTAGCCGCCGAAGCACTCATCCCCGCCGTCCCCGTTGAGTGCGACGGTGACGTGCTGCCGGCTCAGCTGAGCCACGTAGAAACTGGGGATCGCCGAGGAGTCGGCGAACGGCTCGTCGAAGTGCCACGCGAGGCGCGGCAGGATGTCGAGCAGGTTCGACGTCACGACCAGTTCGTGGTGGTCCGTGGCGTACCGGTCGGCGACCATCCGAGCTTTGTGGCGTTCGTCGTACCGGCTGTCCTCGAAGCCGATGCAGAACGTCTTGACCGGGTTGCTGCTCTGCATGGCCATGGCGGCCACCACCGCGGACGAGTCGACCCCGCCTGACAGGAACGCGCCGATGGGACGCTCGCTCACCATGCGGACCCGGGTCGCGTCCAGGAGCAGCTCGCGCAGGCGCTGCTCCTCCTCCCGCGGGTCGACCACCGACCGCTGCGTGCGGTCGAGTTCCCAGTAGCGCTCGACCGTGACCGTGCCGCCTTCCCAGACGAGCACGTGACCAGGAGGGAGCTTGTGCACGTCCTGGTAGATCGACCACGGCGCGGGAACGTACTGGTAGGTCAGGTAGTGATCCAGGGCGACGGGGTCGATCTCGCGGCGCATCCCCGGGTCGCGGGTGAGGGACTTCAGTTCGGACCCGAACCAGATCGACGAGTGATCGGATCGCCAGTAGAGCGGCTTCTTGCCCACCCGGTCCCGAGCCAGAACCAGACGCCGGCGATCGCGGTCCCAGATGGCGAAGGCGAACATCCCCCTGAGGTGGTGGACGAGGTCCTCGCCGAACTCCTCGTACAGATGCACGAGGCACTCGGAGTCTCCCGCGGTGCGCAGGCGGTGCCCCTTGGCGATCAGCATCTCCCGGAGCTCACCGAAGTTGTAGATCTCGCCGTTGAAGACGGCCACGATCCGTTTGTCTTCGTTGTAGACGGGTTGGTCGCCGGTCGCCACATCGATGATCGCCAGTCGGCGCATGCCGAGCGCCACGCCTTCGTCGCTGTGGAAACCCGCGCCGTCGGGCCCTCGGTGGACGATCACCTCGCACATACGGCGGACGAGTTCGGGGTCCGGGTTCGACGTCGAAGCCATTCCAGCTATCCCGCACATCGGGTCTCCAGAAGTCGGTGATACAGGTGGACGTGCTCATCGACCATCACGTCCAGGTCGAGGTTCTTGCCGGCCCAAGCACGCGCCGCCGCACCCAGCGACGCCGCGAGATCCGGATCATCAACAAGACGGGCGATCCCCTCAGCCAACGCCACGGGATCAGCAGCGGGAACCAGAACACCACGACCTTCGAGAAGCTCCGGCGTACCCCCCACCGACGTCGCCACAACAGGCCGGCCCGCCGCCATCGCCTCCATGACCGCGTTACTCAAACCCTCCGAAAGCGAAGGAAGAACCACCACATCAGCACAAGCCAAAAAGCCCGCCGTCTCGGTGCGAGCACCCACAAAACGAACGTCCACCCCCAGAGCACTCGCCTGAGCCTCCAGACGACCACGCTCAGCACCCTCGCCCACCAGCACCACCGTGCACGGACGCCCCCGCTGCGACAGCATCCCGGCAGCATCGAGCAGAAACCGATGCCCCTTCACGTCCAGGAGGTTGGCCACGCACACCACCACGGGCCAGGGGGTGTCGACACGCTCGGGCTCGGCTCCTTGAAACG
This sequence comes from Nonomuraea sp. NPDC005983, assembly GCF_040614375.1. NCBI lineage: Bacteria > Bacillati > Actinomycetota > Actinomycetes > Streptosporangiales > Streptosporangiaceae > Nonomuraea > Nonomuraea sp. NPDC005983. The sequence continues at coordinate 44,668 of NZ_JBEXUP010000039.1, read as the reverse complement.
CCGACGCCGGCAGGCCGTTGTAGATCACACTCACCTTGCGCGCCGGCACACCCTCAACCACCCGGGCGTCCTCCGCCACCGCCACAGCGTTCGCCACCACATGATCGGTGACACGCGTCACGACTCGCTCCAGCGCCAGCACCCACCCGCGCCGCCGCTTGAAGCAGCTCAGACTCCGCCTGCCCGCCACGATGACCGGGACCCGTGCCAACCGGGCCACGGGCGGCCCCACGACATAGCTGAAGTAGAGAAAGGCGTGCAGCACCTGAGGCTTCAGGTCTCGTAGCAGCCGCAGCAGGGAAACGAAGGCGCGCAGGTTGCGAGCCGGAGCCGACGGTCCCGACAGGATGCGGACGAAGCCGAGTTCGTGAACCTCCACTCCGGCCCGTCGCAGACTCTCCACCTGCCTCCCGCCTTCCCGAAGGACGAGCACCGTCGTGTCGATCCCCCTCGCCCGCAGTTCCCGGGCCAGCAGGCAGAGCTGCATCTCGGTGCCGCCCATGAGCGCCAACTGCGGGATGAGGAGCGCGACGCGCCGAAGGCTGGACCTATCGCTGGTCGCCACGCCGAGATCCCTTCCGAAGACTGCTCTTGTCGGTTCTTTGGCAGGTGCGCCATCTGCGAGGGGCCGAGACGATCCAGCCGGCGAGGTGAGCACCGCGGGCTATCTCATGCCGCGGATCACGTACAGCCCCCGGTGGCGTTCGATGGAGACCTCGCGCAGGGCCAGTTCACCCGCCCATCGGCTCAGGCGTCGCCGAGTCTGCGGCTTCTCGTACCGCGGCGACAGCCAGTCGAAGGTGTCCAGCACGGACCACCTCAGGGCGGTCTCTGTGTCTGTCAGGCCCAGATGGCGATGGTTGGCTACCGGAACCAGGCGTGCCAGACACGGCCCCACCAGCGGGACCGCGCTGAGCTTGAGTGACAGCGGCAGCAGCACCGGCACGGCCTTCTCGACGAAGGCGTAGAGCTTGGCGGGAGGCACACGTTTGGTGATCGGACGCAGCAGCTGCCGAGGATGCGGATAGGCGATGGGCGCCGCGTACACGTCGATGCAGAACCGGCCGCCCGGCCGCAGGTAGCGGAGCAGCGTCTTGAAGGTACGTTCCACGTCCGGGGTGTGCTGGATCACCCCGCAGCAGAACAGGAAGTCGAAGGAGTCCGCCGGAAACGGCAGCTCGTAGATGCTGGCCTGGACCAGCCGCAGATTGGGAAAGTGACCGTTCGAAGCCGCGTTGGCGTGGACCGCGCTCGAGATGTCGACCGATGTCACCTCGGCACCGGACTCGCAGAGCACCTCGGTGAAACGGCCGGCGCCACTACCGCATTCGAGCACCTTCTTTCCGCGCAGCTCGGCGAAGGTCCAGCCGCTCTGGTTCATCAGGCGATTACGCGAGATCGGCCTACCGGAATGCGAATCGAGCTGCGTCAGCCGATGCTGGTTCCATTGGTATCCGAAGCCTTCGGCGTAGTTGTCGCGGGGCACGAACCGCGGAACTCCCCGGTCGATCTGATATGTGGCCGGACATTCATCGCAGCGAAGCTCGGTTCCGACGCGGAGCGGACCGCAACAGCGCGGGCAGCGCAGCGCGGACCACCAGGCGATCTTTGTGTCGGCACCACCATCTACGCGTTCAGACATTCGATTCCCAACCGGTGCGACAGCAAGGACGGCCACACCGGCCGGCCCCTGATTTCCCAAGACACGTTACAGAACGTGACCACGCGGACACGAACAGGCGAGAGGGCGTGTCCCTAAAGAGCAGATCACAGGGCGGACACCGGGCCGCCGACGGCGTCTTGGCAGGGTGCCGCCACACCGGCTCCCGACCGGCATGAGCGCAGGCGCTACGACTCCCCCAGTCACCACGCGGGTGCGTGCCCGCCGGGCGGTCGACTTCGCCGCATGCCAATCGGCTGGCGTGTATGGAGGCCCAACATGGACATCGAAAAACGCGGGCGTCCGAACCCGGTCAGGAAGCGCATCCCACTGACACTGGCGCGCATGGCCGAGTCTCCGCACCTGCAAAGTTTCTCGTCAGGGTCTCTTGAACTTACCGGCGAGGCAGGCAGGCTCCCTTATAACAGCGGACGGTCCGCATGGTGGCGTAAATTCAGCCGGATCTATTCGGCGAGCTGGCTGCCGGTGGCCGTGGTGGCCGTGGTGGCGGTGTCCGTGCTGGCCTTCTTCGGGGTTTCCGCGCGGGACCTGATCTGTTTCGCCGCCTATCTGGCACTCGGGCTCGCGCTGCCGGGCCTGCTGCTGGTACGCGCCCTGTATCGCGGGAGGCGGACGCTGGCGGAGGAGCTCGCGCTCGGACTGACGCTCGGCTACGCGATCGAGGTGCTCGCCTACATCGCCGCCCGCGCTGCCGGACTGCCGGTGCTCGTCCTTGCCTGGCCCCTCACGACCTACGCGGTCTTCACCGCGGTCCCCCGCCTTCGCCGGCACTGGAGGGGTGGCCCCCGCCTCACGACGCCGATCTGGTGGTCGTGGTCCGTCGCCCTGGTCGTCGTGTACCTGGTCGTCTGGAGCGCCGCCACGTTCTTCAGAGCGCACGCCCTGACGTGGCCGGCACTCGCGGCGGCCAATCTCGACATGCCGTTCCACCTGGCCATGCTCGGCGAGCTGCGCCACCACATGCCGCCCACGGCCTCATGGGTCGCCGGCGAACCACTGTTCTACCACTGGTTCGTCTTCGCTCACTTCGCGGCGTCGAGCTGGGTCACGGGTGTGGAACCGCTCGTGCTCCTGTTCCGGCTGACGATGCTGCCGATGATGGTCGCGTTCGTCCTGCTGATCGGGATGCTCGGACGGCGCATGGCGCGCTCATGGCCGGCCGGGCTGCTCGCCGTCGTGGCCGCCATCTTCATGGAGTCGCCCAACCTGTACCTGGGCACGAACGTCGGGGTGTTCACCTGGCGGCCTCCGCAGTCGTGGCTGAGCCCGACACAGACCTTCGGAGCGCTCCTCTTCGTGCCCGTCGTCCTCATCCTGGTCGATCTTCTCGATCGGAAGCGGACCGCTCGCGGTCCTTGGCTGCTGCTGGCCGTCTTCCTGGTGGCGGTGATGGGGGCGAAGGCCACCTATCTGCCGTTGCTCTGCGCCGGGCTGCTGGCGACCGCCGTGATCGAGACGGTGCGGTATCGCCGGATGCCGTGGCCCACGTGCACGGCGTTGGCGATCACCGTGACGTGCCTGCTCTACGGGCAGGTCGTGCTCTACGGCCAGGACCGCCTGGGGATGATCGTCGACCCGCTCTTCCACACGCGCAAGGTGTGGGGAGAGCTCACCGGTCTGGGCCTCCGAGCCGATGGGCCGCTCGCCTCGATCCTCGGTGTCACCCTGCTCTACCTGCTGAGCTGGGCCATCGAGTGGTGCGGGGTCCTGGGCCTGCTGAGCCGGCCGAGCCTGCTCACGCGACCGGCCGTGGTCCTGATGCTCAGCATCGGCGCCGCGGGGTTCGGGGCCACGCTCCTGCTCGGGCACGACAACAACAACGAACAGTACTTCTCCATCGCGTCCTATCCCTATGTCGGGATAGTCGCGGTCTACGGGCTCCTCGTCATCGCGCGGCAGGCGAAGGCGTCGGCGTGCGCGACTGCGTGCGTGGCCGGCGGAGCGATCGCGGCGACCTGCCTGACCCGCATCGTGTCCGGCGTCCAGGTTCCATTGAGCACGAGCCGCGACGAGATCCTTCTCTACCGGCCCTATCTCGTCCTGGCGGTTCTCGCGCTGCTCGCGATCGGCGTGCTTCTCATCGTCCACAGACGGCGCCTGGTGGTCGCCGGGGCTCTCACGATTTCGATGATCACGGCCGTCGGGCTGCCTGCCGCCTGGGCCAGTCGCGCCGTGTTCGCGGCGCTCCACACCCGGGCGGGCGACGTAGACGAGACAGCGGAGACCGCCGCGGCGCCGGTGATCCCTCGAGACCTGTTGGCCGTCGGACGGTGGTTGCGTGCCCACTCGGATCCGAACGACCTGGTCGCCACGAACACGCACTGCCGCTGGGGGTCCGAGACACCCTGCGACAGTCGGCAGTTCTGGGTGACGGCTCTGACCGAGCGACGCGTGCTGGTCGAGGGCTGGTCGTTCACTGCGACGAACTACCGGAGCTGGCACAAGGGCCTCGCCGCACACTGTCTGCCGTTCTGGGACCCTCAGCGGCTCCAGGCCAACGACGCGGCCTTCGAGTCCCCGAGCACGGACTCGATCCAGCTGCTGCGATCGCGTTACGGGGTGCGCTGGCTGTTCGTCTACGAGCGGAACTTCGACCGCGGCTCCGCGATCGGCGACTACGCGGATCTGCGGTTCCGCTCTGGCGACTACGCCGTTTACCGGATTCCGGGGAGCGCGCCCTGACGTCGTGACTTCGACGCCCGTCACGTGGCTGACCGGACTGGGGTGGGCCGGCCCGCGACTACCGGATACTTCTCCCACGGGCCACCCGCCCCTGCCGCGCACCGGCAGGGGCGTTGTGCGATGGCTTACAACGAAACGCCCCCGCACGCTGTCTTCTTTTCGCACCTATGAGAGGTTGAACAGCACATCGACCCAGTAGTTGGTGGCCTGAAAGGCACTCGCGGGAAAGCTGTTCGTCCCGCCGTAGGTGTAGACGCCGTTGCCACCCGACGCACCGTCCGCGAGAGCGGTCAGCGGACCGGCCGTATACGCATTGGTGAAATATTGTCGCGATATCGAATAGTTCCCAGATGACGTAAAGTAAGAGGCGACATAGGTCGTATTGGCAGTTATCGCAACAGGCGTCGAGAAGGATACCTGTTGCCAGCCCGACGCGGTCTCGTTGGTGAAGGTCGCACTCGCCAGCAGCTGCCCGCTGGTCGTCCACAGGCTCCCGACATGCATCCCGGTGTTCTGCGAACCCTTGAAGAAGCGGATACCGCTGATCGTTCCATTCTCGGACGCCGTGAACTTCACCCCGAGCGTGACCGCCTGGGAGTCGGGATGCGACTGCTCGTCCGGGACCGTCGCGTTGTCCCACAGACTGGCCGACGGCGTGAACACCACATCAACCCAGTAGTTGGTGGCCTCAAAGGTACTCGTGGGAAAGCTGTTCGTCCCGCCGTAGGTGTAGACGCCATTGCCACCCGACGCACCGTCCGCGAGAGCGGTGAGCGGACCGTTCGTATACGAAGTACCGAAGTACGGCCGCGATACCGCGTAATTCCCAGATGGCGTAAAGTAGGAGGCGATATAGGTCGTATTGGCAGTTATCGCAACAGGCGTCGAGAAGGACACCTGTTGCCAGCCCGACGCGGTCTCGTTGGTGAAGGTCGCACTCGCCAGCAGCTGCCCGCTGGTCGTCCACAGGCTCCCGACATGCGTCCCGGTGTTCTGCGAACCCTTGAAGAAGCGGATACCGTTGATTGTTCCAGTCTCGGACGCCGTGAACTTCACCCCGAGCGTGACCGCCTGGGGGTCGGGATGCGACTGCTCGTCCGGCACCGTCGCGTTGTCCCACAGAGTGGCCGACGGCGTGAACACCACATCAACCCAGTAGTTGGTGGCCTCAAAGGTACTCGTGGGAAAAGCGCTCGTCGCACCGTAGGTGTAGACACCGTTCCCACCCGACGCACCGTCCGCGAGAGCGGTCAGCGGACCGTTCGTATACGAAGTGCCGAAGTACGGCCGCGATACCGCGTAGTTCCCGGAAGGCGCATAATATGAGGCGATATAGGTAGTGTTTTCGCTCACCACTACCGAATTGGAAAAGTTCACCTGTTGCCAGCCGCTCGCTGTTTCAGCGGTGAACGTCGCACTCGCCAGAAGCACTCCTGTGGAACTCCACAGGCTGCCGACGTGCGTTCCCGTGTTGGACGGCCCCTTGTAGAACCTGATTCCCGTGATGAGGCCCGCACTGCTGGCCTGGAACTTCACCCCGACTTCCACACCGTTGGGATCGTCGTGCGAAGCCTCGTCGGGAACGGTCGTCGGAGGCCACAGGGTGCAGGGGCATCCCGCTACCACGGTGACGGCCAGCGTGGTGGGGACCACCTGGAGATTGCCGATGTCGTCGACCGCGCGGACCATGATGGTCACGTTGCCGGTGGTGCTCGGTGTCCACGGGAACTGCCAGTTGTCGCGGCCGGTCGCCTGAAACCACCTCGTGCCGCCGTCGAACGAGATCTCGACGCCCGCGACGACGCCGCCCCCGGTATCACTTGCCGTTCCCTGAACGGTGACCACCCTGTTGACCGGCACAGAGGCACCGGCAGGAGGATTGGTGATCGTCGATGTCGGTGGCGCCGTATCCGTCGACTGGGATGCCGGAACCAGGCCGGGCTGAAGGCTGGCCGGTTGCGTGCCCATGTCAGCGAACAGGTTGACCGTAGCCTGCTGCATGTTGATGTCCGTCGGCGTGCCCGCCCGATCATGGGTGGCGTCGAGCCCCCACGCCCACTGGGTGGTTCCCGCCCCGAAGACGAGCGCTCCGCTGGCCGCCCGGTAAAGCACCAGGTTGTGTGTCGCGACCCCGGGGCCGTAGGTACTGCCGAAGTCGAGCAAAAACTTGTCCGTGGCCACCGTCGTGCTCGACAACTTCACCGGCCCGGCGGGCGAGAATCCATTGTCAGGAGCCCCCTCATCCCATTCGTACCCCAGCGTTCCCGCGGGAAAGGTGACCGTCTGGCCAGGTGAAAGATTCGCGATGGCCGTGTTGCGCCACAATCGCATGTCGCCGAACTCGGCGGGAACCTGTATCGAATCGTTGGCGACCCCGTTGACCATGAACAGCGTGCCGGTCAGCGCATTCTCCGGTTTCCCTCCGTCCGATGGCGGGGAGAAGCGTGGATCTCGCCATGTTCCGGTCCACTGCGGGCTCGGGTCGATCTTGGCGTTTGCCAGCGTCTCCTTGTAGCAGACAAGTGTCCGGAAGGTGGTGTCCGGCCCGGCGATGCTGTCCTCCCACCTGGTCTTCCAGAAAACCTCGTTGCCGGAGAAGAAGGCGAGATTGACGCCGTTGTCGCGTGCGTTCTGCACGTTGGTCCGCTGCTCGTTGGACCAGTACTCGTCGTGCCCCGACGACATGAACACCTTGTGCTCGAGCAGTTCCGCCGGTCGGCTGGCGGTGTCGATGCTGGAGGAGTAGCTGACATCGAACGCATTGGCCTCGAGCCATCTGACCATGGGATATTCGGAGTCGAAGAACCAGCTTTCCACCGAACCGGCACAGCAGCCGCTGATACGCGTGGTGAACGGGCGGTTGTAGCTGACCTTGTAGGCACGCCCCACCGGAGAGCCGGTGTAGAGACTGTTGCCGCCGTATGCGTTGTATGCCTGCCAGGTGGCGTCCGAAGTCTGGATCAGAAAATCCGAGTGGCGTTCGTCGTCCCTGACGTCGAATATTATCTGGCTGGCTTCGTTGGGCCCGTCCTCCCGAACCAACTTCGCGATGTATACGCCGGAGACGGCGGTGGCCGGCACTGCCCAGGAGGCCGATACCGCCCAGTTGCCGCAGTCGACGAGACCAGTCGTGCTGTCGGTCACACATGCCGGCTGCGACTGAGGAAGCGCGACGGAGGGGTGAATGGTCGTGATGAGGCGCGCTCCGAGGCCGCCGTAGTACCCCATCCGGTAGATATCGAGGCGATAGGCGGTCGCCGGGGTCAGCACCTTGAATTGTACCGTTTCCCCATGGTTCACACTCATCTGAGTGGCGTAGCCTTGAATATTCGGAGAACCTGCTCCCGTTATGTCCCATTCGCTGGGCGGACTACCCGGAAGGCTGTTCTCAATGCAGATGATGGAGGTCGGCGGGCACGAGGCCCTGCGCGTCGAGGCACCTTTTCTCGAAGGTCGGCCTATCCCGCGATGCGCCTCAAGGGACGCGGCGCCCGAGTGCGGCAAAGGCTTCGCGGGCGCCTTAGGTTCAGGTTTCACGTCGACGGAGTGCGGCTTGGGGATCTCGGCAGGCGAATGCGGTTCAGGAGTCGCTTGGGCCCCCGTTTCAGGGGAGGCGCTAACCCGGCCCGATGGTGTGGTCGCGGGGGTCCGCGTCGGCTTCGCCGATTGCGTTTCCTGAGCCGGTATGGCCTCAGCCGTGACGTCCGGAGTCGGCGTCGGTGTCGAAGCGCGAGACGGCACCGGCGCCGCACCGAGCACACCCATTATGACAACCAGGCCATTTACGAAGGCAACCTGGAGCGTCCGTCGCCACAGCATCCCGTGCCTCCACCCACCATCCGCCACGTACAATCCCCTACATTGAAGAATCGCGTTAGACAGCGAAAGCCTGGCAATGCCAGCAGCGAAAACACGCCCGGACTCTCGGGCTCGACGATGTGCTTACCAGATCTTTATGTGAATTCTCGGCAGACCGAGCACTCAGGTAAACAGGCGCGCCGGAATACCGGGCATCGTCGGAAATTCGCCGTTGAAAGGTGACCGTTCAGGCGACTTCGGGACGGTCGGGATCCACTGACCCCTTTTCAGCCTCCCCGGCGGGTGCCCTGGTCACAGCATGATCGCGATGCCGGTGTTCGGCCGGTGGCATGAAGGAGCTCCTGGTAGACGGGCTGATCACCACAACCCACACCGTCACAACCAGGAGCTTCCGGTGCTGTTCTATCGTGCCGCCGTTGATTTGTCGCGTCAGACCCTGGACGTCGGGAGCCCTGCCCGGCAAAGCCCATGACCTGAGCGCCGCCCGCGTCTGGGGCATCCTGCGCGCACTGGAGAGAGAGGGAATCATCACCCTCGCCAAGAAGGCGTATCAGGGAGCTGGAGGCCCGGTCATCACCCCGTACAAGGGCAAGACAAGCCCGAGTCGCAGAAGCGGCCAAATCGCACCCACGCCCGCCTTCGCGGACCCGGCGAACGACTCACGGCATAGTCAACCCAGCAGAGCCTGACGTGAGAAGCGTCCTACACACCACTCTGCGGGACATGATCTGACGCGGCGGGGAGCCGGTATGCGGCGATGTCGCCCGCGCGGTACTGCAGTTCGGCGAACTCTCCGAGCCTGGAGTCCCGGGGCAGCCGGCGTTCATCCACGAGGAGCAACCGCACGCCATACCGATCCCGCAGCCGCTGGATCGTGGCCGGCGACGGCGACAGGAAAACCGCGTCGTTCGCCTTGAGCCGTTCCGGGTCCCAGAAAGGCTGGTGCTGCTCCACATGACCGGGCGTCCAGAGATCCATACTCTTGGCCGTGAATGCCCACCCTTCGACGAGCATGCGCCGCTCCGTCAGCGCGGACAGCCAGAACTGATTGCTTTCGCACGGGTTCTCGGAGCCCCAGCGACAGTGCACGTTCGTGGCCACCAGATCATCAGGGGTCGAGTGGGCGCGTACCCATCGTGCCGCTGACAGCACGCCTTGCGGAATCGCCGACTCCGGAACCCCTGAGGCGGACGACGACTCCGCGCCGCCGCGTGACAGGAAGGAGAGCACACGTACGTGGTGGGCGGCAGGCAGACCGATGACAGCCAGCGCCGAGATGACGAGAGCCCACCCACGCAGCCCCGACCTCGTGGCGACCACGATGGCCCCCCCGACACCGATGGCGACCGCCAGCGCGATGTAGGGCAGGTAAAGAACGGAGTCCGGCTGCCCAGGGGCGAGCGGCGCACGGACACCGCACAGGAAGACAATCGCGTAGGCGCCGACCAGCCCAACCCCGATCGCGCACAGCGTCGTTCGGCGCGGGACGCGTGCTCGCTGCACAATGACGAGTGCTCCGAACACCGCGACGATCGCGAGGTAGGGATAGGACCCCCACAGGAAGAAGGACTGGCTCCTACCCGGATGATCGAACATGACCATCACACCGAGACCTGCGGCGGCTATGCCGAGCATGACCAACACGTCGGAGCGGATGAGCAACCTTGGCCGGCTCAGCAGTCCGAGGACCGGACTCCATGTGACAGCCCACGCCAGCAGGTACACCGCAGCTACGCCGAGCAATGACGTCAGCGGTGGCCTGATCTCCACTGACATGCCGGCCAGGTCCTGCCATACGGAGCCCATGTAAGAGAGCGGCGCGACAGTCAGCCCCTGCTGCTGCCTGCCGAAGAGCACGAACTGCGCGAAGAGTAGGCACGCCCCGGCCATCACGAGCGCGGCGAGCACCGGCCACGGCCGCCGGCGCCTCCTCAGCCCCACAACCGCCGCCGTGACCAGCCCCACGACGAGCATGGGCAGATACGTGGCCTTAGCACCCATCACCGCCATGAGGAAGACGCCCAGAAGGATCCATACCCGGAGGTCGTACCTGCGCTGCCCGAGCAGGTCGATCACCAGGTAAACGACCGGCACGAACAGCAGCGACCCAAAGGTGAACGTGGGGCTTCCCCATGCCGCGTCGTGGATTCCGCCCCAGGTGAACGTCCCAACCGGGCCGAGGAACAAGCGTGGAGCGCCCAGCCCCAGGGTGGCGATGACGGCGAGTACAGCGCCCTTCCACGAGTTCATCACTCGTCGTGCGAGCATCGCGACCAGGACGACGAACGCGGCCAGCATGGGCAGCACGCCAAGGCGAACCAGCAGCACCAGCGGTTCGACTCCGGTGATCCAGCTCGCGGCTGCCCAGTGCGCGTAGACGAACCAGTGGTAGAACAGCGGTTCGCCGGCGACAGTGGGGCTCATCGGCGGCATGTGGTGCTTCAGCTCACCGATCAGACCTAGGTGGAAAGGCATGTCGTCGGAGTACTTCGCCAATGCCGGCCAGGTGAGCGGTGCGATGCTGAATCTGCTGTATGCACTCTTGGCCGTCAGATAGCAGACGATCAGCGCGAGCGCCCATGACCACCAGACTGGTGCGACTGGTCGGGGACCGGCCTTCCAGTGCGTGCGGAGCCGCGGCACAAGGAGGAAGATGACGAACGTAGCGATGGGCCACGCCAGGACGAGCAGCGGGGCTCCCGCCGCCCTGGCGGCGATATAGGCCGCCACTTCCACAGCGAGTCCGAGCGCCAGGCCAAGCGCCACCTCCTCTGTCAGAGTGCGCGTGCGCCCGTAGAGAGCACGGATCAACAGCAGGCCCGGAAGCGCGAGGCACAGCACGAGATACGCGCCGTAGAAAGCCAGATCTGAGACGGGGACGCCATAGTGATTCAGCACGGCCGCGGTGAAGCCGACCGTGAGCGCCCCCGGCAGCCAGGTGAGCGCACGCAGCGCCCACCCGGAGCGAACGGAATATCGCCTCCACCCTGTGTGCGAAACAGGTTGAGCGTCACTCAATGATCCGCGCGCATAGTCTTGCTGAGATGTGGCCATGAACGGAGTCTGGTCGTGCCGACGATCACCCCGAGTCCAGGCACTCGGCGCTGGGCGGAGTCCTTGCCACTACCTAACAAAGTCATGAGCCAGCAAGGCCGTGGCAGCGCTCGTTCATATGCATCCTGACCGAGCCCACCAGTGTGGTGGCCGACGACAATGCGGCCTCGATCGACGCGTGCGGCCCTGACAGGCCCTCGAGCCCGTCGCGCCGGCAGGCGCTGAACGCGCGGAAGGCGCCCGCGACCAGCGCGTTGTGCGGACCGTAGTTGCGGGAAAGGCGGATCGCGCGGACGTCGTCCAGGCCCGCCGCCAGCCTTGGCGGCCGTCTCCCAGGTGCCGTCGGGACTGCCGTCCATGACGAGGATCACGTCATGGCGGACTCGCGAACCGCGCGACGCAGAGGACGCGAGGCTAGGTGGCGTTGTGCATGGAGGCCGAGGGGCCGCTGCTCTGCCGGGGGACGTCAAACAAGGCCGGCGAGCCAACGCGTTCACGTATCACGTACGTCGGACGCCCCATTCCACTTCCGTGGATGCGGCCGACGTACTCTCCGAGCACCCCGATGGATATCAACTGGGCGGCGGAGAACAGTGCGACCATCGAGGCGATCGTGGTGAAACCCGCCACCGTCGTGTCACCTGCGGCGAAGCGCCACAGAACCGCAACTCCCAGCAACAGGCCGACGACGCCGACGAGAAATCCGAGGTAACTCGCCAAGCGCAGAGGGGCCGCGCTGTATCCCAGTACCATGTTCGCCGTGTGCCGGACGAGCAGGCGCAGCGAGTAGTTGGACCGGCCCTCCTCGCGGTGGTTCATGCGCACGGGCAGCGAGCCGACCCTTGTGGTGGCCCACGACAGGGCCACATCGATGGACGCATAAGGGCCGGACAACTCCTCGAAACCATCACGAAGGCACGTCCGGAAGGCGCGAAAGGCACTGATCTTACGTGCGGCGCGAACTCCCAATGCGGCCGACATGCCGGCCTTCACCGAGCGCGACCCGAGACTGCGCAGAAACCCGTGCTCCTCCACGAGCGGAACGCCGTAGACCAGATCGAGGCGATCGCCTTCGAGGGCGGCCAGCATGAGCGGCACCTGCTCGGGAAGGTGCTGCAGATCGTCGTCCATCGTGACGACGACCTCGAACTCTGCTTCTCTGACTCCCGCGACCAGCGCGTTGTGCTGACCATAGTTGCGGGACAACTGGATCGCACGCACGCCATCCGTCCGACGGGCTAGGCCAACGGCGGTCGCCCAGGTGTCGTCCGGACTTCCGTCGACAACGAGAATCACCTCATATTGGACGGACATGTCGCGAAGAACCGATACAAGTCTGGGCACCAATACGGGAAGGGTCCGCGCAGACCGGTAGCACGGAATGACCACTGACACGGACATTGATCCCCCGATTATTCCTCGCGGCCTACTGCCATCCTGCCGCCCCCGGTGCGCTCCGGACGGCCTTCCACAGGACTGAGGCAATCAAGCAAGCTATTCGCGGCAAGCATTCACACTTGGGGCACCGCTTTCGATCCCACCGCTTGACAGCCAGCGCATCACATATCCTCCGCCCGACGCCATGACAGCTGCTGCAAATTGCACTCTCCTTGGCCGAGCATGACTGGGCACCGGCAAAGCCGTTCCCCACTCTTTGCGCACACTTATCTGCCGCCTGATTACCAGCGGTGGCCGTTGTGCCGGAGCTCCGGAAACGTCTGGCGCGTGGGTTCTACGCACCGAAGTGCTCGTAACGAAAAGGTGCCTGGTCGCCACAGCAGCGACCAGGCACCTTCGGCCGGCATGAGTCACCGTCTCTCGCATGTCTCGCACGCTCGTGGCACCGGACGGATCAGCGCTCGTCACATGCACCCGAGAGTCATGCGAGCGCGGCCAGACCAGCTAACTGGGATCGAACATCACATCGACCCAGTAGTTCGTCGACTGGTAGGTGGCGGTCGGGAGCGTGTTCGTGGCGCTGTAGCTGTAGAGGCCGTTGCCCCCTCCATCACCGTCCGCCGGTGCGACGAGCACGCCGTTCGCGTACTGGGACGAGAAGTAGGGCCGCGTCTCCGAATAGCCTCCCGACGTCGTGTGGTACGAGGCGACATACGTGGTGTTGGCGGCTATCGAAACAGGCGTCGAGAAGGTCACCTCCTGCCAGCCTGACGCGGTCTCGTTGGTGAAGACCGCACTCGCCAGCAGCTGGCCACCGCTGGTCCACAGAGCTCCGGTGTGAGTCCCGGTGTTCTGGGGGCCCTTGTAGAACCGAATGCCCTGCACCGAACCGCTGGTGGTCGCCTTGAAACGCACACCGACCACCACGGCGTTGGGATCGTTCTCGGACGCGACGGCCGGCGTCACCGAGTCGTCCCAGAGGCCGGACGATGGCACGAACACCACATCGACCGAGTAGTTCGTCGACTGGTAGGTGGCGGTCGGGAGCGTGTTCGTGGCGCTGTAGCTGTAGAGGCCGTTGCCCCCTCCATCACCGTCCGCCGGTGCGACGAGCACGCCGTTCGCGTACTGGGACGAGAAGTAGGGCCGCGTCACCGAATAGCCTCCCGACGTCGTGTGGTACGAGGCGACATACGTGGTGTTGGCGGCTATCGAAACAGGCGTCGAGAAGGTCACCTCCTGCCAGCCTGACGCGGTCTCGTTGGTGAAGACCGCACTCGCCAGCAGCTGGCCACCGCTGGTCCACAGAGCTCCGGTGTGAGTCCCGGTGTTCTGGGGGCCCTTATAGAACCGAATGCCCTGCACCGAACCGCTGGTGGTCGCCTTGAAACGCACACCGACCACCACGGCGTTGGGATCGTTCTGCGATGCGACGGCCGGCGTCACCGAGTCGTCCCAGAGGCTGGCCGTAACCATCTCGTCCTCTTGAGGGGACTTGCTCGGGGCGAAATGAATGACGCCTTCGTTGTCGAACGTGTCGCCGCCCAGATAGACCGCTCTGGTCAGATGCTGCGCCGGGCCCAGGCTCGAGGTGGTGAACGTGGCGACCCCCGTGCTGTCGACCAGCTTGGAGCCGATAATGTTCGCACCGTCCCTGAACACCACCTCCCCCTGGGGGATGACCGAGCCGGAGACCGCGCTCACCGTGGCGGTGAACGTGACCGCCTGTCCTCTCTGTGCCGGGTTCGGCGTCACCGAGAGCGCCGTGGTCGTGGGAGGGTCGTTCGGTACGGTGATGCGGGTGGCCGGCGGGTTGCTGGTGCCCTGAAGGATGACGTTGTTGTTGCCTGCGAACACACGGCCGAAGACAGCGGCGCCGGAGCTCACCGTGACGGAGCTCCGGGCCAGCACGTTCCCGCGGAAGGTGGAGAGCGTCCCGAGTGTCGCCGAACCGCTGACCTGCCAGAAGAGATTGTTCGCCTGGGCTCCGCGCAAGAGGTTGATGTTGCTCACGTTCGCCGTGGAGAGGGTGGACGCCTTGAAGATGAAGATGGCGTCCGGATCCCCTTGGGCGTCGAGGGTGAGCGTCCCGGTTATTCCGAAGGTGCCGTTCGCGGACGTGTAGACGCCCGGGTTCCTGGTCGTGCCGCCGAGTTCCGGCGCGATGGTGGTGACAGGCGTACGCCCGGCGACGTCGTTGTAGGCGGCGCTCACGTCGGCCATGGCGGCCGCCGCAGTGGAGTCTCCAGCGTGGATCGCCCCGCTCACGGTTCCGGGCGGGAAGCCGACCACGGAGCTACCCGGGCTGACTCCCAGATCTCCGGTGACCCTCGTGAGATTGGTGTTGGTTACTGCGGATCCGGCCAGAACCCCGAATGACGCGGCGTTGCCGAGGCTCACGGGAGGCTGGCCCGCGCGTGCGGCGTGTGCCGTTCCGGCCGCCATGCCCGTCGAAAGGCTGGCCGCCAGCGCCACTACGGCCGAGGCCCGAGCGATGATTCCGGAGAAGGTACGGCGGTAACCTGCTGCGCGCCGGTGCGCCTTCGCGGCTACGACGGTGGATTGATCGGGTGCTCCCCGGTGGATTTGGGACATGTCACTCAACTCTTCGATGATCTCGCTGTGTGTCCGGGGGCGGCCTCGCGGGCAACTGGTAGGCCGCGGATCGATCTGGGGCCTCCGTCTCTTCCGGCCCGCATCAGTGGGATTTATGGCAGAAATTGCAGAAATGCTAGCGGGGAGGATTGACGGCCCGAGCATCGCCACACCTCAGTAAAGGCGCGGCGACCTGTGCGGGCAAAGAGTCATAAAACAGGTCGAATACGCATCCATTCGGATCATTGCGAGACCTGGAGTAACATGTCACTTGAATGGACTTTACCGCCACCTGACCGAATCGACCAGTCGAGACATGTGATTCTTCTTCGCATTGTCGCGCGACTGCGGCAGATCATTCAGGAACCCCCCCAAAGCCGGCCTTCCGGAGAAGGCGGTCGCCACAACCCTCAGGCGTCGCGCACCCGAGGGCGGGCTTGAATCACCGGCGCAGTCGTTCTTGGCCGCGGCCGAATTGCCGGGTCAGGACGCTACGCGGGCGGCGCGTCGATGGGAGTGAACCCGTTGCAGTAGGTCGTCCCCCACGCCGGCCCAGGAGGTGGAGGAGGAGCGGTGAGGATGCACTCGGTCTGCGAGAGAGCGCCGTTCGAGGTCAGGACCGTGATCAGGAGGCTGCTGAGAGGCTCAGCGGCTTCTGTCAGGGAGACGCCGACCACGCCGGTGGGATAGCCGGGCACCAGCGCGAGGCTGTGCCACGCTCCCGACGGCGGGGTCCGAGGGTCTCGGATCCAGGTGTTGCCGCCTGCGGTGTATGCGAGGAAGTTCGAGTCGAATGGCGGGAATGTCAGCGAAATGAGTATCGAGTCGATGCTGGAAATCGTCCCCGATGCGCCCTGTGGTCCGGGGGGCCCTGCTTTTCCGCGCGGGCCCGGCACTCCAGGTGGCCCTGCCTTCCCAGGGGGCCCTGCTTTCCCCTGTGGGCCGTCGAAACCGCGGGGACCGTCTTCCCCGGGTGCGCCGTCTTCCCCGGGTGGGCCTTCTTTCCCGCGCGGGCCCTCTTCACCGCGCGGCCCCTGAGGTCCGCGGAGAACGCGCTTGCAGTGACGCGGCCGGCATCCGCAGTGTTTCCTGTGACAACTCCGGAGAACAGCCAGGGCGACGTCTCTTTCATGCGCCGCCCCGACGGCCTGGTCCGCGATCGCGCTGGCTCCGGCCGTTTCCGGATTCGGCAGCCCCAATACCCCACAGGCCATCGTCAACGCGATGACCGACACACCTCTGCGTGGAATCACTTAGCCCCCTCAGCGGAAATGGAATTTCCGACTTGCCGCACTTTGAATGGCGCGAGCGGGAGATACCCGATCAACAACACGCTGACTCCTGACCGAAGCCACGATGGGGGAAAATGCGTGGCATCCCACCATCAACGGCGACTATCAAGGCCGCATCTTTTGACAACTCGGATATTTAGTGATCGCACGGCATTATGCCCATGTCCGGTCACTGCAGCGGACGAACGAAAGCCCTGGTCTATCCCCGGTTGAGTACCTGCTGCTGAACCACACGTGACGTACTCGGGGCGAAGTTGACCCAGGCCTCGTTGGCGGCGGTGCCGCCGTCGACGTAGACGGCGGTGATCGGGTGCACTCCTCTGGTCAGGCTCGAGGTGGTGAACGTGGCCTTGCCCGTAACGATGTCGATCATGGCCGAGCCGATGACGGTGTCGCCGTCCCTGAAGAGGACCTCGTTCGTGGGAGCGAACCCCTGGAAGTTCCCGGTCACGGTGGCGGTGAAGGTGACCGGCTCCTCTCTCCTCGACGGGTTCGGCGACGACGTCAGTGTCGTGCTGGTCGGCGGGTTGTCGGGGATGGTCACCCGCGTGGCGGGCAGGGCGGTGGTTCCGGTGAGGGTGACCGTCCTGTTCAGGCTCATGACGCGGCCGTCCAGCGCCGTGCCGTCTGCCACGGTGACCGAGTTCAGCGCGAGGACGTTCCCGCGGAAGGTGGAGAGCGTTCCGAGGGACGCGGAGTCGCCGACCTGCCAGAAGACGTTGTTGGCCTGGGCGCCGTTGACTAGGTTGATGTTGCTGACTCTTGCCGTGGTCAGGGCGGTGTCCGCCTGGAAGATGAAGGCCGCGTCCTGATCGCCCTCGGCATCGAGCGTGAGCGTCCCGGTGATCTGGAAGACACCGCCCGGCGTGTCGTAGACGCCCGGCGTTATGGTTTTGCCGCCCAGTTCGGGAGCGATGGTGGCGTTGGCTGCCCGCCCTGCGGCGTCGTTGTAGGCGATGACGGCGTCGTCCCGCGCCGCCCTCGCCCGCGGGTCATGGATGTGGACCTCCCCCCGCACCTGCCCCGGCGGGAAGCCGGTTATGACGTCGCCGGGGCTGATGCCGACATTCCCGGTGACGGTGGTGAGGTCCGCGCTGTAGACCGCCGAATTGGCCACGACCGCGCAGGGGGCGGCATTGCCAAGGCCCACCGGCCGTGGCGGTTGCCGTCGCCTGCTCGCGCCAGGCGCGGCACTGAGCGTCTGCACCGCAGGCACGGCACTCACCGTGCTCGCGCCAGGCGCGGCGGTCGGCGTGCCCGTGCCGGGCGCGGCGGCGCTCAGCGTGCCCACCGCGAGGACAGCGGTCACCAGCGCGGACATCCAGGGACGGGGCGCAAACTTGATCATGCGCTCCAGTGTCGTGACCGGACCGCCCCATAGCCGCTTGGACATCCGAGTTCAGCCATGTCCTTGCTGCTCTTTTGCACGCGGATCGGTGTACCGGCTCGCCCAGGGGCGATACGCCGGGACCGCCGCCCTTTCACCGGACGGTATGTCAGCGCCCCACGGCCGAACCGCCGGAGCCGGGCAGCTCGTAGACGGCGTAGTCGCCGGAGTCGAACCGGAGCCTCGCGAAGGCTCCGAGGTTGGAACCGGGCGTCACCTCGCGCTCGTCGACCAGCAGCCACCGCACGCCGTAGCCGGCTCGCAGGTGGCGGATCACCGCCGGCGAGGGCGCCCGGAAGACCAGGTCGTTGGCCTCGATCCGGTCGCGGTCCCAGAACGGGAGGTTCTCCACCGCCTGACCCGGCTGCCAGCGGTCCATGTTGGCCGCCGTGTAGCCCCAGCCCTCGACCAGCACCCGCCGCTCGCTCAGCGCGGTCGCCCAGAACTCGCGGCTGTCGCAGGGGCTCTCGTAGCCCCATCGGCAGTGCACATTCGTGGCGATGACGTCGTCCGGGGCCGAGTGGGCCCGCAGCCACCGCCCTGCGGCGAACTCGCCCTTGGGGATGACCGGCTTGGGGATGACCGGCTCAGGGATGCTCGGCTTCGTCGTCGCGCTGTCCTGGACGGCGGCCGTCGAGCTGCTGCTCTGCGGGTCCGGCAGGACGCGGGTGAACCAGGCCGCGGGCGTGCCGGCGGCCGTGACCAGGCAGATCACCAAGGCGAAGGTACACAGCCTGCTCCGACGCGTCGCGCGCAGCACCAGGACGGCCAGGAGCACCACGCCCAGCAGCGCGAGGTACGGCAGGAACAGGACGGCGTCCCCCTGGTCCGCGGTCAGGGGGACCTCGACGTCGAGGACGGCCCGGATGAGGTAGACGGCGAGCATTCCGGCGGCGGCGGCGAACACCACCGCCCTGGGCGACAACCGCGCCCGCCGGACGATGTGGAGCAGCCCGCAGACCGCGACCATCGCCACGTACGGGCTGGGCGCCTGGAGGAAGTAGATCTGCGACAGGTGCGGGTGGCCGAACAGGAGCGCCATCCCGAGCCCGGCCACGGCCATGCCGAGCACCAGCGTCACCACGGGCCGTACGAGCAGCCGCGGCCGGCCGAGCAGCCCGAGCACGCCGCTCCACGTGATGGCCCCGCTCAGGACGCACAGCAGCGTGACCCCGAGCACGGAGACCGGCGACGCCGCAGCGTCGAGGTCGAGGCTGGTCATGTCCCGCAGCGTCACCCGTATGATCATCAACGGATCGACCAGAAGCCCCTGCCTGACCCCGCCGAACAGCACGAACTGCGCGAAGAGCAGGCACGCCACGGTCAGGCCGAGCGCGGTCAGCGCGCGCCGGGGCAGGCAGAAGTGCCAGGCCGCCTGCACCAGCGCGACCCCCACGAGCCCGGCCGTGAGCAGCGGCAGGTAGGTGGCCTTCGCGCCCATGACGGCGACGAGCAGGATCGCCAGCAGTGCCCAGAGGCGCCGGCTCGGCCGCTTGCCTTCGAGAAGGTCGATGAGGAGCAGCACGGTCGGGGCGAAGAACAGGGCGCCGAAGGTCTGGGTGGGGCTCGCCCACGACTGCAGGGCCTTCCAGTTGAGCACCCCGGCGGCCTGGCCCACGTACAGGCTCGGCGCCGTGATGAGGAGCGTGCCCGCGACGCCCGCCAGCGCCCCGGCGCGCGAGCCCGTGATGCGGCGGCCGACCGTCCCGAGGAGGACGACGAACGCGGCGAGCATGGGCAGCATGGCCAGCCGGAAGACCAGCAGCAACGGTTCCACCCCGGTGACCCAGCTGGCCGCCGCGAGGTGGGCGTAGACGAACCAGTGGTACACCAGCGGCTCGCCCGCGACCGCGGGCATCGTGGGCGGCATGTGGTTCTTCAGCTCGCCGACCAGGGCCAGGTGGAAGGGCATGTCGACGAACGACTTCCCGAGCGCCGGCCAAGTGAGGGGCTCGGTCCTGAAGAAGGTGACCGCGGACCACCCGATCAGGTAGATCACGCTCGCCGCGGTGCACCACGACCACCACAGCGGCGTCCGCTTCGCGCGGACCCCGCCCTTCCAGAACCTGCGCAGCCGGGGCACCGCGAGGAAGGCCACGTAGGTGCAGACCGGCCACGCCAGGACGAACAGGGGCGCGCCAAGCGCCCGCGCCGGGATGTAGGTCAGCACCTCCAGCGCGTAGCCGAGGGTCAGGCCGAGCGCGATCTCCTCCGGCAGCGTGTGCGCCCGCCGGTACAGGACGCGTACCAGCAGCAGACCGGGCAGCGCGACGCCGAGCACGACGTAGAGGCTGAACAGAGCCAGGTCGGCGACGGGCACGTGGTAGAACCCGAGCACGGCCCCGGCGCAGGCGACCACGGCCGTCGCCGGCAGCCAGACGGAGACGCGCCTCAGGAGCCCGCGGGGAGCGGCGTGCCCGCCCCGGGGCGGTGGTCCGCCCGCCCCGGGCTCCCGCACGGACGCGGCGAGTGGGGCGGAACGCGGAAAAGATGGAGCTTCGGCCATGGGCGCAAGCCTGACGACACCAGCGCCTCTGGCTGGGGTAAACGCCAAGGTCAGGCGATGTCCTTGCCAGTCCTTTGAGGCGGCTTCAGTATCGCGGTACCGCCCCGGCGGCCGGTCGCGACATTTCCGGCTTGTCAGGAGCACCGCCCTTCGCGTCCCGGCGAAGGGGAGCCATCGCCTCGGGCCGTCCAAGAAGAAGGCAAGAATCGCTCGGACGCGAGGGTGCCGGAGCGACTCGGCCGCTCACGTCGCCAAGCTTGCCGCCATGGACAAGATCTCGTCTGCCGACGGCTCCGCGCTGAGCCGGCTCGTGGTGATGGACATGGCCGCGCCCGGCGGGCCCGCGCCTGTCCGGCCCCCGTCCTCGCGCCGGGCGCGTTGGTCGCGACGACTGCCGGCCGTGTTCGTGGCGACCAGGCGAGGCCTGCTGTCGCCTCCCGCGTTGCTCGCGCTGGGAATGGCGGCGGTCTGCCTCCTCATCACGCAGTTCGTCCTGTTCGGCCGGGTCTGGTGAGAGCCGGTCGGGCCGGGTCTGGTGAGAGCTGGTCGCAGCCCCGTCGTCCCTCTTGCGATCCGGCGAACCGGCGCCAGGTAAGACTTGGATAATCGCTCAACAAGCTGCCCGGCACGACGCCCGCCGGTCGGGCCGGTTCGTTGTTCACTGCGTCCGTGACCGTAAGCGATCAGACGACGATCCCGTTCAACCGGACGCACGTCTCGGACAACGAGCTCGACTACCTCACGCAGGCCGTGCGCCAGGGAAGCACCTGCGGCGACGGGCCCTTCACCCGGCGGGCCGCCCAGCTCATCGGCGAGATCACCGGCGCCCGGCAGGTGCTGCTGACCACCTCCTGCACGCACGCGCTGGAGATGTCGGCGATCCTGCTCGGCCTGGAGCCCGGCGACGAAGTGATCATGCCGTCGTTCACCTTCATGTCGACGGCCAACGCGTACGCGCTGCGCGGGGCCGTCCCGGTGTTCGTCGACTGCCGGCCGGACACGCTCAACCTGGACGAGCGGCTGGTCGAAGCGGCGATCACCGATCGCACGCGGGCCATCGTGGTGGTCCACTACGCGGGCGTCGGCTGCGCGATGGACGCGCTCTGCGCCCTCGCCGAGCGCCACGGGCTGGCGATCGTCGAGGACAACGCCCACGGCCTGGGCGGCTTCTACCGGGACCGCCCGCTCGGGTCGTTCGGCCGCATGGCCACGCAGAGCTTCCACGAGACGAAGAACGTGCAGTGCGGGGAGGGCGGCGCGCTCCTCCTGAACGACGCCGACCTCGTCGAACGCGCCGAGATCATCAGAGAGAAGGGCACCGACCGCAGCCGGTTCTTCCGCGGCCAGGTCGACAAGTACCGGTGGGTGGACATCGGGTCGAGCTACCTGCCGTCGGACGTGCTCGCCGCGCAACTCACGTCCCAGCTGGAGTCGTTCGACAAGATCCAGCTCCGGCGACTCTCCGTCTGGGACGCCTACCACGCGGAACTGGCCGACTGGGCGGCGCTTAACGGGATCTCCCAGCCGACCGTCCCCGCCGGGTGCGCGCACCCGGCGCACCTGTACTACCTGCTCCTCCCCGACCTTGGCAGCCGCCAGGCCTTCATCGCGCACCTGGCCGGCCAGGGGGTGCGGGCGGCCTTCCACTACCAGCCGCTGCACACCTCACCCGC
Organism: Nonomuraea sp. NPDC005983; assembly: GCF_040614375.1. Lineage (NCBI taxonomy): Bacteria > Bacillati > Actinomycetota > Actinomycetes > Streptosporangiales > Streptosporangiaceae > Nonomuraea > Nonomuraea sp. NPDC005983. Next base: position 22,581 of record NZ_JBEXUP010000039.1, on the reverse strand, counting down.
GGGCGAGCGGTACGGGCGGCCGGCCCCCGGCGGCTGCCCGGTGACCGAGCAGGTCGCCGACCGGCTGGTGCGGCTGCCGCTCTTCGTCGACCTGGACGAGGCCCGCCTGGCCCGGGTGATCGACGCGGTCCGCTCCTTCGAGGTGAGCTGATGGCCTGGCAGGACGTGATCGAGGCGACGGCCCTGCGCGCCTGGGAGTCCCGGGTCGAGTCGGAGCGGTTCGGCTGCTCGGTGGAGCGGCTCACGGCCGGGTCCGAATCGCCGTTCCCCGCCGTGCGCGAGGCCGTCCTGCGCTCGGACGCGGACGTCATCGTGCTGCGCTACCCGGCCGAGCACGTCGGCTGGTTCGCCCAGCTGACCGCTCTGCAGCGGACCGCCGTGTTCGCCGACTCCCTGGTGTACTGGCGGCTGCGCGCCGGACAGGGCCGCGCCCCCGAAGGGGCGCCGGATCTGCTGGCGGTGGAGCCGGCGGCCGCCTCCGTCGGGGAGTTGGTCTCCGAGATCTTCACCGCGTACGAGAACCACTACCTGGCCAACCCGCTGTTCGACCCCGCCGACGCGGTCGCCGGCTACCAGGAGTGGGCGCTCAGCTCGGCGGCCGAGGGCAGTTGCCTCGCGCTGTGGGATCGGAGCACGGAGGCGCTCGTCGCGCTGGCCACCCTGGAGGAGGGCGAGGCCAGGACGGAGATCCTGCTCGCCGGCGTCGTCCCCGGGCGGCAGGGGCGCGGGCTGTACGCGCACCTGCTGAAGGCCGTCGAGGACCGCACGCTGACGCGCGGCGCGGCGGACGTCGTCATCTCCACCCAGGGCCACAACACGCGCGTGCAACGGGCCTGGGCCCGGTACGGCTTCGAGCCCACGCAGACGGTTCTCACCGTGCATCTGATCCGGAGCGCGCTCCTGCCAGGGCCGGGGCACTGAGGCCACCCGGCCGGGCGTCGGTCTTCGCGCACGGTCGCGCTGCCGGACCGGCGAGCAAGAATTACCACCGACACCACCTTGGTGTCGCAATCCTTCCAGCATGAGGTGGTTACCATCATGCTTTACCGCACCGCCAGATAACGATCCGGAGTGCCGGCGACATGGTCGAAGTAGAAAGTCGAGCCGCATGCGAGGATAAATCGCATTTCGGATGGCGGGCGTTGATCCCGGTTCTTGACGCGCACCGCGTCATCTACCTGATGGCCGGCGCCATGACCGCGGCGATCCATTGCGGCCTGCTCGGCCTGGCATTGCACGCCGCCCAGGGCTCCGTCCCTTATCTGCTCCTTGTCGTGGTCAGTCATTTCGGCACCGTTGTCCTGGTGTATCCGTGGTACCGGCTGGTGGTGTTCCGCGGCTCCAAGGAGTCCTGGGTCACCGGCTATCTGCGGTTCTACCTGGTCGGGCTGAGTTTCCTGTTCGCGTCTCTGATCGGACTGCCGATTCTGGTGGAGGTGGTCGGGCTTCCCGTCCTGGCCGCCCAGGGCCTGATAGTCGTCATAAGTCCGCCCCTCACCTATCTGATACACCGAAATTGGACGTTTCGCGCTCGCGGAAACGTCTAGTGCGGGACAACGGGCCGTACGCGCTTCGGCAAGAGGCGGCATCGCGAAGTTCCGCTGATTCGCGCCCCGCATAAACTCCTGCGGACAGGTGGCCGGCACGGCCACGTCCGGTCCGCGGAAGGACTCACAAAGCGATGAAGGCGCTCGTTCTGGCGGGTGGCAAGGGGACGAGGCTGCGCCCGCTCACCCATACTTCAGCGAAACAACTGGTGCCCGTGGCCAACAAGCCCGTGCTCTATTACGGGCTGGAGGCGCTGCGCGACGCGGGCGTCACCGAGGTCGGCCTGATCGTCGGCGACACGGGCGCCGAGTTCCGCGAGGCCCTCGGCGACGGCTCCGCGTTCGGCCTGCGGATCACCTACATCCACCAGCAGGCCCCGCTCGGCCTGGCGCACTGCGTCCTGATCGCCAGGGAGTTCCTCGCCGACGAGCCCTTCATCATGTACCTCGGCGACAACTTCCTGGTGGGCGGCATCACCGGCCTGGTCGACGCCTTCCGCGCGTCCGACTGCGACGCCCAGATCCTGCTCACCAAGGTCGCGGAGCCGCAGTTCTACGGGGTCGCCGAGCTCGGCCCGGAGGGCGAGATCATCGGCCTGGAAGAGAAGCCCGAGAACCCGCGCAGCGATCTGGCCATCGTCGGGGTGTACATCTTCTCCCCCGCCATCCACCGGGCCGTCCGGGCCATCACGCCGTCGGCCCGGGGCGAGTTGGAGATCACCGACGCCATCACGTGGCTCATCGACCACGGCTCTCGGGTCCATTCCCATCTCGTCAGCGGCTACTGGAAGGACACCGGGCGGCTGCAGGACATGCTGGAATGCAATCGGATCGTCCTCGAACAGGTCGAGCCGGACGTCAAGGGGACCGTTGACCGCCTGAGCGACATCACCGGGCGGGTCGTCATCGAGCAGGGCGCGGTGGTGGAGAACTCGGTTCTGCGCGGGCCCATCGTGATCGGCGCCGACTCCAAGATCATTTCGTCCTATGTCGGCCCGTTCACCTCGATCGGGGCGAACTGCGAGGTGGAGAACGCCGAGATCGAGTACTCGATCGTGCTCGACAGCTCGTCCGTGCGCGGGGTCTCGCGCATCGCGCACTCGCTGATCGGCCGCAACGTCGAGGTCAGCCGGGCGACGGGCATGCCCAACACCCACGAGCTCATGGTGGGCGACCACAGCAGGATCCAGGTGCGGGCATGAGGGTCCTCGTCACTGGTGGCGCCGGGTTCATCGGGTCGCACTACGTCCGCTCGCTGTTGCTCGGCTCGTATCCGGGCCACGAGGACGTCAGCGTCACCGTCCTCGACAAGCTCACCTACGCCGGCAATCTCGGCAACCTGGCGCCGGTGACCGGGCGTCCCGGCTACACCTTCCTACGCGGCGACATCACGGACACGCGGCTGCTCGCCGAGGTCGTCCCCCAGTGCGACGTGATCGTGAACTTCGCGGCCGAGACGCACGTCGACCGCTCCATCACGGGAGCCGGCGACTTCGTGACGACGAACGTGCTGGGCACTCAGCGGCTCCTGGAGGCGGCGCTGGAGGCCGACGTCCGAACGGTGGTCCATGTGTCCACCGATGAGGTGTACGGATCGATCGGCGAGGGGTCCTGGGCCGAGGACGAGCCTCTGCTCCCCAACTCGCCGTACTCGGCGACCAAGGCCGGCAGCGACCTGCTCTGCAGGGCCTACCACCAGACCTACGGTCTCGACGTACGGGTGACCCGCTGTTCCAACAACTACGGCCCCTACCAGTACCTGGAGAAGATGATCCCGCGCTTCGTCACGAACCTCCTCGACGGCGAGCGGGTTCCGCTGTACGGCGACGGGCTCAACGTACGCGACTGGCTGCACGTCGACGACCACTGCCGGGGCATCCAGCTGGTGCTGGAGAAGGGCTCGCCAGGAGAGGTCTACAACATCGGCGGCGGCACGGAGCTCACCAACCGCGAGCTGACCGGGCTGCTGCTCGCCACCCTCGGGAAGGCCTGGGAGATGGTGGAGGGGGTGCCCGACCGGCTCGGGCACGACCTCCGCTACTCCGTCGACTGGAGCAAGCTCCGGGCCCTCGGCTACGAGCCGCGTGTGGACTTCGGCGACGGCCTGGCCGAGGTGGTGCGCTGGTACCAGGACAACCAGCACTGGTGGCGCCCGCTGAAGCAACGGACCGCCTGACCCTCCCCCGGACTCCTCAGCTGAGGACCTTGCCGCGAATGCCCCATACGTGACGTGCGCAGTTAAAAAGAAGCTTCGATGTCACGCTGCTAATGGTCATCTATATGCGGACCTTCCTCGTGTCCCTCCCCGAAACTGATCGTCCGGCTCCTACAGTCGAGTTCGTCTCATCTCGATGTAACGGGGGTCCTGACATGGGAGAGAAACTGGTAGTCGTCGGGCAGGGCTACGTCGGCCTGCCCCTGGCGATGCGGGCGGTCGAGGCCGGGTTCGAGGTCGTGGGGATCGACGTGGACCCGTGGCGGGTCAAGCGGCTCAACGCCGGCGAGTCCTACGTCGAGGACATCAGCGACGACCAACTGACCGCCGCCCAGCAAAGCGGCCGCTACCTCGCCAGCGCCGACTACACCGACGCCGAGAACTTCGACATCTGCGTGATCACCGTACCGACGCCGCTGGCCGAGGGGGCCCCCGACCTCCGTTACATCGCCTCGGCCGGCCAGTCCATCGCCCCCTTCGTCCGGCCCGGCGCCACCGTGATCCTGGAGTCCACCACCTATCCGGGAACCACCGAGGAGTACCTGCTGCCCCTGCTGGAGGAGGGCTCGGGGCTGCGCGCGCCCGAAGACTTCCTCCTCGGCTACAGCCCCGAGCGGATCGACCCCGGCAACGCGCGGTGGCGGCTGGAGAACACGCCCAAGGTCGTGTCCGGCATCGACGAGACCTCGCTGGCGAGCGTCCAGAACTTCTACGGGCGGGTCGTGCGCGAGGTCGTCCCCGTCTCCTCGCTCCAGGTGGCCGAGCTGTGCAAGCTGCTCGAGAACACCTTCAGGCACGTCAACATCGCGCTGGTCAACGAGCTGGCCGTGTTCGCCGGGCAGCTCGGGATCGACGTGTGGGAGGCCATCGACGCCGCCTCCACCAAGCCGTTCGGCTACATGCGCTTCACCCCAGGCCCCGGCGTCGGCGGGCACTGCCTGCCGATCGACCCGTCGTACCTGTCGTGGAAGGTCAAGCGCAGCCTCGGCCACAACTTCCGGTTCGTCGAGCTGGCCAACGACATCAACGACCACATGCCCGACCACGTCGTCCACCGGCTCACCCTCGCGCTCAACCGGCGTCGCAAGCCCATCAACGGCAGCCGGGTGCTCGTGCTCGGGCTCGCCTACAAGAAGAACGCCGGAGACTGCCGCGAGTCGCCCGCGATCGAGGTGGCCAGGGCACTGAGCAAGCTGGGCGCGCACGTGCGGGCCGCCGACCCGCACATCAACGACTTCCACCTGCCGTCGTGCGTCGAGCTCGTCGAGGCCACCCGCACCGAACTCGCCCGCGCGGACGCCGTGGTGGTGCTCACCGACCACGACTGCTTCGACTACGAACTGGTCGAGCAGGCCAGCGCCTTCGTCTTCGACACCCGCAACCGCTGCCGGGGCGCCAACGTCGAACGACTCTGACGGGCGGCTCTGACGGGCCGTTACGCCAGGGCCGACGTCAGGGCCGTGAGGCCGTGGTCGAGGTCGGCCTCGGTGATGTTGAGCGCCGGACGCAACCGGACCGAGCGCGGGCCGCAGGGCAGTACGAGCACTCCCTCGTCCTCCCGCAGCCGGGTGACGAGGGCGTCCCTGGACGCCTTGTCGGGCAGGTCGAAGGCGCACATCAGGCCGCGGCCGCGCACGCTGGAGACGGTGTCCGGCTGCCCGGCCTGCAGCTTGGTGAGGCGCTCAAGCAGCTCCTCACCGAGCGTGGCCGCGCGCCCGATCAGGCCGTCGCGTTCGACGATCTCCAGCAGCCCGCGCGAGCGGACCATGTCCACCAGGCCGCCGCCCCAGGTCGAGTTGATCCTGCCGCTGACCTGGAAGACGTTGTCGGGCACCAGGTCCACCCTGCGGCCCGCCATGACCCCGCCGACCTGCACCTTCTTGGCGAACGCCACGATGTCGGGGGCCAGGCCGAGCTGCTGGTACGCCCACGGGGTGCCGGTCGTGCCGCCGCCCGTCTGCACCTCGTCCAGCACGAACAGCGCGTCGTACTCGTGGCACAGGTGCTGCATGGCCTGCAGGAACTCGGGGCGCATGTGGTTGTCGCCGCCCTCGCCCTGGATGGGCTCGGCGATGAAGCAGGCGATGTCGTGCGGGTGCCGCTCGAACGCCGCCCTGGCCTGGGCGAGCGCCCGCTGCTCCGCCGCCTCGACGTCCCCGTGGTGGATGGCCGGGACGTCGATGCGCGGCCAGTCGAACTGGGGGAAGCGGGCGGTCTTGCCCGGCTCGGTGTTGGTCAGGCTCAGCGTGTAGCCGCTACGGCCGTGGAAGGCCTTGGTCAGGTGCATGACGCGGGTGCCCAGCTCGGGGGACCTGCCCGCGGCCTCGTTGCGGCGGCTCTTCCAGTCGAAGGCCGTCTTCAGCGCGTTCTCGACGGCCAGCGCGCCGCCCTCGACGAAGAACAGGTGGGGGAGGTCGGGGTCGCCGAGGACGCGGATGAACGTGTCGACGAAGTCCGCCAGGTGCTCGGTGTACATGTCGGGGTTGGCCGGCTTGTTGCGCGCCACCCGGCCGAGCAGGTCGGCGAAGTCAGAGGGGAAGGGCGGGTTCACTCCCAGCGGCGCGGACGCGAAGAACGTGTAGAAGTCCAGGTAGCGGCGGCCGTCACGGGCGTCGACCAGCCAGGAGCCCTGGCTGCGGTCGAGGTCCAGCACCAGCCGGTAGCCGTCGACGAGTAGGTGGCGGGCGAGGCGGTGGTGTATGTCCATGTCTCCTCCACGTTGAGCCAGACAAGACATACTTTCCCCGTATGGAGGCGTATATATCCGAAAATTTTCCGGCCGCTAGGGCGTCGGGGCGAGTTTCTTCACCCGGAAGGAGAGGACCACCATCGCGATGCCGTACAGGATCGCGAAGATGCCGAGCAGCCAGACAAGCGTGAGCAGACCGGCGCCCGGCCAGATGATGAGCAGGATGCCGAAGATCACCGACAGGATGCCCCCGACGATGAGCATCCACTCGTTGGTGATCATCTCGCGGAGCGCGATGCCCGCGATGACCTCCGACACGCCGCTGAACAGAGCCCAGAACGCGACCACGTACAGCAGGGCCAGCGAGGTGATGCCCGGCCAGACGAACGCCAGGATGCCCGCCGCGATGCCGAGGATCCCGGAGAGGATCAGCCAGGCCCGCGACTTCACCCCGTGCTTGAACGCGGCGACCAGCGCGAAGACCCCGCTGACGAGCGCGTACGCGCCGAACAGGATCACCAGCGCGAACAACGTGAGCCCCGGCCAGATGAGCGCGAGGACGCCGAAGATGATGGCGAGAATCCCGCGAACGAGGATGAGCCACCACGTGCGCGCGATCTCCCCCAACCTGGCGTGTTCTCCATATGGCTCCATATTGGTGTGTTCTCCATATGGATCGCGAAGCAGACCAGCGCCGGGTCAAAAGTCGGTGACCCGCACCCCAACCGTCCCGTCGCGCCCCCTGCGCACCCTGCTGCCGAGCAGCACCAGCCGGCCGACCAGGCCGTACTTGCGCCTGAGCAGACGGCGCACCCGCTCGGTCTCGTCGGCGCCGAGCACCTCCGCCCGCCCCCTGACCGGCTCTCCCCTGGTGTTGCCGCGCACGTCGCAGGCGACCACAGTCACCTCGGGGTTGCGGCGGATCCGTTTGACCTTCGCCGAATCCGCGACGGTCCAGAAGACCACGGCGTCGCCGTCCCGGGCCACCCAGACGGGGGTCGCGACCGCAGTGCCGTCCCGGCGGTAGGACGTCACCGATATGTACGCCTCATCTCCGAGGTTCACCATGTCCTCCGGAGGAAGCCCGGGCCTTCAGGGCCAGGAGGAATCCGGCCCCCGCAAGGGGTGGCCCGGCGCAGCCGGGACAACCCAGGGCGCGAAGCGCACATAATCTCACCTTTTCTCTTTTGCTTACAGATCTTTCTGCGATGCGGCAACATGCGAACATGCGTACGGCGTACAAGGTGCGGGTCTACCCCACCCCCGAACAAGCGGCGGTGCTGAACCGCACGTTCGGCTGCGTACGCCTGGTGTGGAACAAGACGCTGGCGTGGCGGCACCACCGCTACCGCGCCGACGGGGCCAAGACGTCCTACGCGCAGAGCGACCGGTACCTGACCGAGCTGAAGCGCGACCCCGAGTTCGGGTTCCTGTTCGACGTCTCCTCGGTGCCGTTGCAGCAGACGTTGCGGCACCAGTACACGGCGTTCGTGAACTTCTTCGCCGCACGCGCCCGCTATCCCCGGTTCAAGTCCCGGCACGGCAAGCAGTCGGCGACCTACACACGCTCGGCCTTCCGCTGGAAGAACGGGCGACTGTTCCTGGCCAAGATGGACGCGCCGATCGAGTTCGTGTGGTCCTGGCCCGAGGTGGACCCCGCCACGCTGAACCCGACGACGGTGACCGTCTCCCGCGACCCCGACGGCCGCTGGCACGCCTCCCTCGCCGTCGAAACCGCCGACACGACCGCTGGCGAGCCCGGGCAGGCCCCGGCCACCGGCTCGGCGGTCGGCGTGGACCTGGGGGTCAAAGACTTCGCGGTCCTGTCCACGGGGGAGCGCATCGCCAATGCGCGCCTGCTGGAACGCAAGGCGAAGAATCTGGCGCGCTACCAGCGGCGCATGGCCCGCAAACAGCGCGGCTCGAACAACAGGAACAAGGCGAGGGCGAAGGTCGCCCGCGCGCACACCAAGGTCCGTGACGCCCGCGCCGACTTCCTGCATAAGACCAGCGCCCGCCTGGTGCGCGAGCACGACCTGATCGTGATCGAGGACCTGGCCGTGCAGAACATGGTCCGCAACCGCCGCCTGGCGCGGGTCATCTCCGACTGCGGATGGGGCGAGTTCCGGCGCCAACTGCACTACAAGACCGCCAAACACGGGCGGCACCTGATCGTGATCGACCGCTGGTACCCATCCAGTAAGACCTGCTCGGCGTGCGGGCACCTGCTCGCCGAACTCTCGCTCAGCACCCGGACGTGGCACTGCCCGTCCTGCGGCACCCGGCACGACCGGGACATCAACGCTGCCAAGAACATTCTGGCCGCTGGTCAAGCGGTGTCCGCCTGTGGAGCTGACATGAGACATGCCGGGTCCTCCCGGATGCGGTCGGCTGTGAAGCAGGAAACCTCACTCGCGAGGGTGGGACTCCCCCTCTTTTAGGAGGGAGAGGAAGTCAAACGTGCGAGTACACCACGATCGACACCGCGATGTACTGCACCAGGTAGGCGGCGATGGTGAACGCGTGGAACACCTCGTGGAAGCCGAACCAGCCGGGCGACGGGTCGGGGCGGCGCAGGCCGTACACGACGGCGCCGGCGCTGTAGAAGACGCCGCCGACGGCCACCAGCACCACGGCGGCGACGCCCGCGCCCTCCAGGAGCTGCGGCATCACGAAGATCGCGGTCCAGCCGAGCGCCAGGTACAGGACGGTGTAGAGCCAGCGGGGCGCGTTCATCCAGAACACCCTGAACAGGACGCCGGCCAGCGCACCGCTCCAGATGACCGACAGCACGGCCACCCTGGCGGCGCCGTCGAGCGCGAGCAGCGCGAAGGGGGTGTAGGTGCCCGCGATGATCAGGTAGATGTTGGCGTGGTCGAAGCGGCGCAGCGCCTCGGCCAGCCGCGGGCCGAGGGTGCCGCGGTGGTAGGTGGCCGAGATGCCGAAGAGCAGGCCCGAGGTGATCGCGTAGATCGCGGAGGCCAGCCGGGCTTGCAGGGTCGGGCCGAGCGCCACGAGCGCGAACCCGGCCAGCAGGGCCACGGGCAGCGTCCCGGTGTGCAACCAGCCTCGTAGCCGTGGCTTCGCGGTGATGGTCGTCATGAAACCTACGGTACCGTAGGTTAGCGTCGGCCGGTAAGGCGCCCCCGCGAAGATCGCCCGGCGTGGAACGCCGGTGTCACAGGCCGTTGAGGAAGCGGGCCGCTATCGGCAGGGCCGACGCGCGGCCTGAGCCGCCGTTCCGCACGAAGACGCAGAAGGCCAGGTCGTCGCGGTAGCCGATGAACCAGCCGTGCTCCGCGCCGCCCCCGGCCTCCGCCGTCCCCGTCTTGCCCGAGACGCCGTCGGGAAGGCCCGCCTGGCTGGCCGTGCCGTGGTCGACGACGGCGCGCATCATCTCCCGCAGCGCCGCGACGACCCCGTCGTCGAGCTTGACCACCGCGTTGGCCTGCGTGCCGTCGATCCGGCGGGCCGCCTCCAGCGGCAGGATGCGCGGCACCCGCCAGCTCCCGTTCTGCACCGCCGCCGCGACCATCGCCATGCACAGCGGGGTCGCCTCGACCGTGCCCTGGCCGAAGGAGTCGGCGGCGAACTCGTCCACGCTGCCGGGCGGGTTCATCCGGCCGCACTTGCCGCCCACCCCGGTCGACAGGCTCGCCCCGGTGAACCCCCACTTCTGGGCGGCCGCCACCAGGTCGCTCCCCCGCAGCCGGGTGACGGCCTGCTGGACGAAGGTGGTGTTGCACGAGTAGGCGTACGCGTCGGCGAAGGTGACCGTGCCGTGGCCCTGCCCGCCGGCGTTCCTGATGCTCCGGTTGCCGGGGATGGTGTAACTGCCCGGGCAGTCGAGCTGGGCCGCCGGGTCGAGCCCGGATGCCAGCAGCGCGGCGGCGGTGATCGTCTTGAACGTGGAGCCGGGCGGGAAGAAGTCGCGCAGGGCGCTGCGGTTGTCCCGCAGCCGGTCGGCGACCGCGAGGATCTCGCCGGTGCTCGGCCGCAGGGCCACCACGGCCGCGTCGGCCACCCCGTCGAGCGCCCGGGCGGCCGCCGCCTGCACGCTCTGCGACAGCGTGGTGCGCTCGGCCTTCCGCTCCGGCTCGACGGCCATCAGCCTGCGCGCCTGCTGTCCCGGCACGACGGACACCAGCGCCCTCCCCTGGCCGCCCTCGCCCAGTTCGGGCCGGAGCTGGGCGAGGTAGGACTCGGCGTAGCTGTCGTTGGGGATCTTGGCGCCCTCGCTGGTGACCAGTTCCGGCGGTAGCCCTTTGAACGAGGTCAGCTCCAGCGTGCCGCCGTCTTTGAGGAGCGGGTGCAAGGTCTCGGGCGTCCAGATGACCTTCCACGCCCGGTCCCTGACGGCGAGGCGCAGCGTGCTGGCGAACGGCCACGGGCCGAACTCGCGCAGTGTCCTGCTGCCGGTGAAGGGCACCTCGGCCGACTCCTCGCCGGTGCTCCGCACCGCTCCCGGCTCCAGCTTGACGTCCTGGACGTGCAGTTCCTCGGTCAGCGACCGGTGCTTGGTGGCGAAGTCGGCAGGCGGCTGGTAGACCAGGCGGGCCATCGCCTCGACGTCGCCCCTGCGCCAGGCGTCGAAGTAGGCCGACGCGACCTCGGCCGGGTCGCCTTTGACACGATGGGATACGGCGAGGGCGAAAGCTCCCGCCCCTAAAACCACAAGTAACGCGATAACGAGCACAATCAGTCTTCGCCGTCGCATACGGTTTTCTCCCAGGAGGATCAACGTGGCACGTGGACAGCGGGAGCCGATGCCCGGCCGGTACCCGGTGACGTTCGGCGAGGTCGAACTGCTCCGAGACCTGGACAGGCAGGACGGCTGGGTGCTGTCCAAGGATGGCGTACCTCAGTCGTACGTCGACCTACAAGACCCCACCTTCCTGGAGTTCGAGTACGTACGTCTCATGGCGGACGTCATCGACCTCCTCCCCGAGGGTCCGCTGAGCTGTGTGCACGTGGGCGGCGGCGCCTGCACGATCCCGCGTTACGTGGCGGCCACCCGCCCCGGGTCCAGGCACATCGTGATCGAACCCGACGGGCTGCTGGTCAACCTGGTGCGCGAGCAGCTCGACCTGCGGTCGGTGCCGAAGCTGAAGATGATCGTCCAGGGCGGCCGCGAGGGCACGGCCAAGGTCTGGGACGCAACGGCCGAGCTGTTCGTCCTGGACGCCTTCACCGGCGCCACCATGCCGGTGGAGCTGGCCACCCAGGAGTACATGGGCGACATCGCCCGGGTTCTCAGCCCCTCGGGCACGCTGCTGATCAACCTGGCCGATGGCAAGGGGCTGGCCTTCGCCAGGCGGCTGGTGGCCACCGTCGGCGACACCTTCCGGCACGTCGCGCTGCTGGCCGAGCCGGGGGTCATGCGCGGTCGCCGCTTCGGCAACCTCATCGTCGCGGCCTCGCGCGCCGGGCTGCCGGTGGACCTGCTCACCCGCCGCGCGGCGGGCGGCCTCACCCAGGCCAGGTGCGTGCACGGCGAGGCGCTGACGAACTTCGTGGCGGGCGCGCAGCCCATCAAGGACGGCGACCCGGTGCTCGCGCCCGTGCCCCCGCCCGCGGTCTTCGGCTGAGCGGTCAGGGCCCCAGGTAGGCCAGGACCGCCGCGACCCGGCGGTGCACGTCCGCGCTGCTCTCCAGCCCGAGCTTGGTGAAGATGGAGTTGACGTTCTTCTCCACCGACGACACCGACAGGTGCAGCGCGCGGGCGATGGCCCCGTTGGACCTGCCGTGCGCCATCTCGCGCAGCACGTCGCGCTCGCGGGCCGTCAGCCCCTCCTGCTGGCCGCGGACGTCCCGCCTGGCGAGCAGGCCCTCGACCACCTTCGGGTCGATGACGGAGCCGCCGGAGGCGACGGCCCTGATCGCGCCGAGCAGCTCGTCGAGGTCGCCGACCCGGTCCTTCAGCAGGTAGGCGAAGCCCGCGGTGCCGTGTTTGAACAGCTCGACGGCGAACAGCGCGTCGGAGTACTGCGACAGCACCACGACCCCGACGCCGGGATGGTCGGCGTGCACGCGGTGAGCGGCGTCGATGCCCTCGAACCCCTGCCGCCAGTCGCCTCCCGGCATCCGGATGTCGGTGACCACCACGTCGGGGCCGAGCCTGCGGACCGCGTCGAGCAGCTCGTCGGCGTCGCCGACCGCGCCCACGACCGCGACCTCGCCGGACGTCTCCAGGAGCTGCCTGGTGCCCTCGCGCACCAGGTAGTGGTCGTCGGCCACGACGGCGCGGATCCGGTCAGGCATCGACCGGCACCCAGGCGTTCATCCTCGTCCCCTTTCCCGGGCCGCTGTCGAGTTCGACGCCGCCGCCCAGTGCGTCGAGCCGGTCGGCCAGCGTGGCCAGGCCCCTGTGGCCGGTGGCCCGCGGGTCGAAGCCCCTGCCGTCGTCGGCGACCGTCGCGCGGAGCCGCCCTGCGGCGCGCGCCAGCCGCACCTCGATCCTGGTGGCTCCGGCGTGCTTGAGCGCGTTGGCGACGGCCTCGCTCACCGTGAAGTACATCGCGCCCTCCACCTCGTCGGGGAAGCGCTGGGAGCGCAGCTCGCCGTCGGCGGCGACGGTGGTGGGCACCGGCAGCCGGGCGCAGCGCTCCTCGACGGCCTCGACCAGCCCGCCCTGGCTGAGCGCCGAGGGGTGGATGCCGGCCGCCAGCTCGCGCAGGTCGGCGAGCGTCTGGCGGGCCTGCTCGCGCAGGTGGGCGAGCGTGTCGGGGCCGCCGCCTGTGGCCCTGGCCAGCTCGATCCCGGCGATGAGCGCGACGAGCTGCTGCTGGACGCCGTCGTGGATGTTGCGCTCGATCCGCCTGCGCTCGGCCTCCTGGGCGTTGACCAGGCGGGTGGCGAGCCCGGCGCTCTGGATGGCCAGCGCCGCGGGCACGGCCAGCGCCTCCAGGAAGCGCCGGTCCGCCTCGGTGAACCGGCCGCCGTTCCTGGGGCCGGCCTCGATCCGTCCGGGACCGCCGCCGACGGGCAGCGTCAGCGCGGCCTCGCCCTGCTCGCGTCCCGACACCAGGCGGGTGCCGTCGGCGAGCGTGACGGCCGCCCAGCGGGCGCCGAGCCCGGTCCTGACGGCGGACGCGAGCCTGCCGAGCTGCTCCACCGGCTCGGACGCGTCCTCCAATTCGCTGCCGAGGCTCGACAACAGCTCGCCCACCGTGGGACGGACATCGAACACCAGGTGCAGCCGCGATCCCCTGACGCCCACGGAGATGTCGAGCAGCCGGTGGCGCACCACCGACACCGCGAGCGCCACCGGCAGCGCGCCGAGCACGGCCATCACCCCGAACACGCCGAAGACCGGCTGCCCGCCGCCGAAGTTGAAGTGGGTCAGCAGCCCGCTTCCCACGAGGTTGACCGCCACGCCCGCCACCATCCACGCGTACTGGCCGCGCTCGGCCGGGCGGCTGCGCCGCCACCGGACGAGCAGGCCGACGAACACGACGAGGCCCGCGATCACGACCACGAGCTGGCCGAGCGATGCCGCGAGCACCGGTATCAGGTTGTCCGGCCCGAGACGCGACAGCGACAGGCCGCCGCCTGACAGCAGCGCGATGCCCGCGAAGTGGACGCCGACGGCCACGCCCGCGACCCACGCGACGGGCCGCCACCGGGCCGAGGGCAGCCGCCCCTCGGGGAACAGCAGCGGGATGAACACCCAGGTCAGGCCGTAGTACACGGTGAAGACCGCGAACAGCGCCGCCACCGGCCCCGACGTCTGCCCGGTTCGGATGATCAGGCCCACGGCGAGCACGCCGAGCCCGAGGGACAGGGCGGCGGCCAGGAGCAGCCAGCCGTAGCGGACCTCGGGACGTCTGAGCGCGAGCAGCCAGCCGAGCCCGGGATAAACCAGCCCCAGGACGATGAACGCCCACGTGGTCGCCGGTGCGGGCAGGCCGCTCTCCAGCAGCGCGCCCGCCGTCACCCCCGCCGCCGCGGCGACCGCCAGCAGCCCGGCCACCAGCCTGGAACTCATAGACCACCATCGTCACGCGACATCACGGGAGCGTCTATGAGGTTAACCGCACATCTGGTGCGGGCAACCTCAGGTGCGGAAACGGCGGCTCGCCCGGTGGGCGTCGGGCTGACCCGTGCGATTGGCTCGGTGGACCCCGACATGAAGGAGTCGCCTTGAAATCCGCGTCGAGACCGTTGCGCGTCCTCGCCGTCGCGGCGACGGCCGTGGCCGTCACACTGACCTCCGGAGCCGCGCAGGCCGCCGCGCGACCGCTCGCGCCCAGCCCCTCACCCTCCTCCCCGGCCGTGGAGATCCCGGACACGCCCGTCGGCGCGCAGGTGCGCTGGCTGCTCGACGCGTCCACCAGGGCGCCGATCGCCGAGGGCGAGCTGAGGGAGCACCTGACCGCCGCGTTCCTCCAGCAGGTGCCGCCCGCCCAGGTCAACCAGGTCCTGGCGAGCGTGGCGAACCTGCGTCTGCAGAAGATCGTCGACGCCCGGCCCACGGTCCTCGTGGGCGAGGTGACCGCAGGCGGGAAGACCTACAAGCTCACGATCAGCGTCGACGCCGCCGGGAAGATCGCCTCGCTGCAGTTCTCCGTCCCCGCCGCTCCCCAGCCCGCGCCCACGAGCTGGCAGGAACTCGACCAGCGGCTGCGCAAGGTCGCGCCGGACGTCGGCTTCCTCGCCGCCGAGGTGACGGAGGGCGGCCGATGCCGCACCGTGCACGCCGTGTCGCCCGGCGAGCCGCGCCCGCTCGGCTCCATGTTCAAGCTGTACGTCCTCGGGACGGTCGCCAAGCAGGTCAAGCAGGGCACGCTCGACTGGGACACCGAGCTGACGATCAAGCCGGAGCTGAAGAGCCTGCCGAGCGGCCGGCTCCAGGACCGTCCCGACAACAGCAAGGTGACGGTGCTGGAGGCGGCCAAGCTGATGATCTCGATCAGCGACAACACGGGCGCCGACCTGCTGCTGCACGAGGCCGGGCGTAGGTCGGTCGAGAAGACGGTGCGGGCCTGGTCGGCGCACGCCAAGCGGAACGTGCCCTTCCTGTCGACCAGGGAGCTGTTCGCGCTGAAGGGCGCCGACTACCCCCGCCTGGCCGAGCGTTACCTCTCGCTCGGCACGGCCCAGCGGCGTGACTACCTGGCGAAGGTCGTCGACAAGGTGCCTCTCCCCGGCATCGTCCCCTGGGCGAAGCCGCGCGAGCTGAACACCGTGGAGTGGTTCGCCTCCCCCGAGGACGTCTGCCGCGTCTACGCCAAGCTGGCCGGGCTCCGCTCCAAGGAGATCGGCCAGATCATGTCGGCGAACGGCGGGGGGCTCGGGCTGCCGCCGGGCACGTGGCCGACGGTCTGGTACAAGGGCGGGTCGGAGCCGGGCCTGCTGGACCTGAGCTACCTCGCCCGCACCTCCTCGGGCCGGACGTTCGTCGTCACCGCCCTGGCTTCGAACCCCGACGCCCCCTTCGCCGAGGATCAGGTCACCGAGGAGCTGCTGGCGTTGTCGCGGGGCGCGTTCACGCTGCTCGGCCGCTCCTGAGCGAGGTCCAGGAAGAGGGCCGCCGACCAGCCGAACCCGGTCGTCGCGCGGCCCGCGCGGGCGCCGGTCAGCGGGTTCCAGTACTCGTACAGGCCGCCTCCGTCGCGGACCATGGCCAGGGTGCGGGCCCTGAGCTCGTCGGCCGTCTCCTGGTACCCGGACCGGCGCAGGCCGTCGACCAGGAGGTAGTTGACGTTGAGCCAGACCGGGCCGCGCCACATGGCGTCGGGGTCGAAGCGCCGGTCGTCGAACGCCACCGTGGGCAGCGGGCGTTCGGCCCAGAAGCTCGGCGAGGTCAGGCCGTCGACGAGGGTGCGGGCGATCTCCGCGGGGAGCCTGCCGGTGATCAGGGGCATGAAGTCCAGCGGGGTGCGGACGTCGTCCGACGGCCTGGTGACGAAGCGGGAGCCGTTCCAGCGGCGCTCGATCATGAGATCGACGAGCGCCTGGGCCTTGTCCCGCCAGACTCCCTGGTCCCGGCCGAGCACGGCGGCGATGTCGGCCAGCCGGTCGTACTGCAGCGCCAGGTAGGAGTTGAGGTCCGGGGGCTCGGCTCGCGGGCCGTGGTCCCAGATGGGGCTGTCGTCCAGGCCGGACGAGTACGGGTGCAGGTACTCGGCCAGGCCGTCGCCGTCGGGGTCGGAGTGCTCGAACCACCACTCCTGCGACCTGACCAGCGGCTCGTAGACCTCGGCCAGGAAGCCCGGGTCGGGGTCGCGCTCGTGGATCTTCCAAACGGCCCAGGCGGTGAGCGGGGGCTTGGTCACCGGAACCTCCGGGCCGATCGGCCCGCCGCCGACGTGCTGCTCCAGGCGGGCCAGGTCGGAGCGGGGCAGGTCGGTGGTCGCGGCGAGCACGCCGTGGTCGTGCACGACGTCGGGGATCAGGCCGTCAGGGCGCTGGTTGTCGAGCAGGATGCGGATCTGCTCCCTCGCCAGGGCGGGGTCGGCGTGCCTGAGCGCGATGGCGTGGAAGTAAGAGTCCCAGTTCCATAGGCCGACATATCCGTACTTGGACGGGATCAGCGACTCCCTGCCCTGGATCCGCACCAGGTTCACCGCGAGCGTCCACCACGCCTGCTCGGCCCGTTCGCGCAGGTCGTCGGGGACTGCGGGCATCCGGTCGAACCAGTCGCGCCACCGCCGGGCGGCCGAGCCCAGGACGTCCGCGCCGGCCGGCGGCGGGGAGCCGACCAGGGTCAGGCAGCCGTCGATCGCCGCCTCGCCGCCGTCCCACACGGCTCGCGCTCCCGTCCCGAGCAGGACGATCGTGTCCGCGTCCACGAAGGCCAGCGTCACCCCACCCGTCACCCCGTCTGTCAGCCCGTCCGCGAACTCGACGCGGTCGGGCAGCGCCCGGCGCACCGGCAGCTCGCGGGACCCGGCGAAGACCCGCAGGCCTGTCAGGACGGACGTCTCGCGCAGCCTGGTCTCGTACTCGGCCCTGGCGATCCAGAGGGAGCCGTCGTCGGCCGCCATCACCAGCAGGCGTGAGCCACGCTCGGTGAAGGGCCGCTCGCGGAGATCCAGCATCAGCGTCCTCCCAGGCCGGATGCGGCCATCGAGTTGATGATCTTACGTTGGCCGATCAGGAAGGCGATCAGCGTGGGGACCACCGCGATCGCGGAGCCCGCCAGGGTGAGCCCGTAGTCGACCGCCCCGTGCTGCTTGGAGAACTGACTGAGCAGCAGCGGCACGGTGGCCATCTCCGGCGAGTTCAGGAAGATCAGCGGGAAGAAGAACGAGTTCCAGGACGCCAGGAAGACGATGATGCCGATCGCCCCCAGCCCGGGTCGGATGTTCGGCAGCACGATGCTCCAGAAGATCCGCCAGCGGCCGGCCCCGTCGAGCCTCGCCGCCTCCTCCAGTTCCATCGGCACCGCCCTGATGAACTGGCGCAGCAGGAAGACCGCGAACGGGTTCGCGATGGTCGGCACGATCAGCGACAGGTGCGAGTCCACCCAGCCGAACCGCGCCAGGATCAGGTACAGCGGCACGATGATGACCTGCTGCGGCACCATCTGGGTGGCCAGGAACAGCATGAACAGCGCGCCCGAGCCCCTGAAGCGGATCCTGGCGAAGGCGTAGGCGGCCATCGCCGAGGTGAGCAGGGTGAGCGCGACGTTCAGCGCGGCGATGTAGAGGCTGTTCCAGTACGCCCGCCCGAACGGCACCTCGGTCAGCGCGTCCGTATAGTTCTGCGCCCGCCACGGGTTGGGCAGCCAGTCGAGCGGGTTGTTCAACATCTGGTGCGCGCCCTTGAAGGACGTGAGCAGCATCCAGACGAACGGGAACAGCATGGCCAGCCCGCCCAAGGCCAGGACGGCATGCAGGGCTACCTGCCTGCTTCGCATGCGAGCCCTCTCATGAGTCGTAGTGGACGAAGCGCTTCTGCGCGGCGAACTGGACGAGCGTGACCAGCAGCGTCAGCACCAGCAGGATCAGCGCGGCGGCGCTGCTCATCCCGAACTGGAAGTCCCTGAAGCCCAGCTTGTAGACCTGGAACACGATCGTGCGGGCACCCTCGTTGTCCTTCGGATCGACCAGCACGTAGATCTGGTCGAACGCCTGGAACGAGCTGATCACCGCGACCACGGTGGAGAAGAAGATCGTGGGTGAGAGCAGCGGCAGGGTGACCGATCGGAAGATCCGGAAGCTTCCGGCGCCGTCGATCCTGGCCGCCTCGACGAGCTGCGGCGGGATCGTCTGCAGCCCGGCCAGGAAGATCACCACGTTGAGCCCGAGCGATGACCAGATCGTCACCACCGCGATGGCCACGATCACCCAGCCGGGGTCGCCGAGCCAGTCGGGCGGGTTGATGCCGAACCAGCGGTGCAGCGAGGTGTTGAGCACCCCGTTCTCGTCTCCGGCCAGGATGACCTGCCACATCAACGCCACCGCGACCGAGCTGGTCACGACGGGCATGAAGTACATCACCCGGTAGAAACCGCGGCCCTTGATGTTGTTCAGCGCGACGGCGATGACGATGGCGAGCCCGAGCCCGAGCGGCACGGTGAGCAGCGTCAGCTTGATCGTGTTCCACACGGCCAGCCCGAAGTCGGGGCTGGACAGCTGCGCCGCGAAGTTGCTGAAACCGGCCCACTGCTTCTGGCCGATCCCGTCCCAGTTCATGAACGCCAGCACGACGGCGAACCCGAGCGGGATCACCAGGAACAGGAGCAAGGCGACGACCTGGGGCGCCAGGAAGAACGCGGCCCACCAGCCGTCCTTGGTCCTGATCTTCTGCGCGGCGTGGCGGGTCCGGGGACGGGCCGGGGTGAGAACGGCCACGCTCAGCCCATCTTGCTCTCGACGAGCTTCTGCAGCTCGGTCATGCCCTGATCGAAGCCGACCTTGTTGGTCCAGACCTTCATCAGCTGGTCGTTGATGTCGGCGGTCAGGCCGGGAACGCCGACCTCCTCGGGGTAGTTGGCGAAGCCGGTGTCGCGCACGTCGAGGAAGGTCTGCGCGTGCGCGGGATAGTTGTCCTGCAGCACGACCTGCTCCGCGCCCTTGATCGACGGCACCGCGGCGCCGCTCTTGAGGCGGATGAGCTGGCCCTCCTTGCTGACGAACTCGCTCAGGAAGGTGAAGGCCTCCTTCGGCAGCTTGGTGTCCTTGTTGAGCGCCAGGTAGGAGGCGGCCACCGCGCCGGGCATCGGCTCGCCGGTCTGCGAGGGGAACGGCACGATGTCGTAGTCGGCGAGCTCGCCGCCCTTCTTGAGGGTCTCGATCATCCAGCGCCCGCCGGCGTAGAAGCCGGCCTTGTGCTTGAGGAACTGGGTGCTCGGGCCGTTGCTGTCGGGCAGCAGGTCGGCCGAGAGGAACGTCTTGTCCTGGTAGCCCTTGGCCAGGGTCTGCAGGGCCTCGCGGGCCTTGGCGTCGGTGGTGGCGACGAACTTGCCGCCGTCCCACACCTTGCCGCCGAAACCGTTGATGATGGAGTACGTCGAGCCATACCAGTTCCAGAAGATGGATCCGGCCTTGCCCGCCGCCTTGAGCTTGGCGTTCATCTCCAGATATTTGGCCATCGTCCACTGCTTGGCCGCATAGAGGGCGGCGGGGTCCTCGGTGATGCCCGCGTCCTTGAGCGCCTTCTTGTCGAACCAGAGGACCTCGGGGTTCGTGTCGTTCGGGACGCCGTAGATCTTGCCGTCCTTCTTGGCCCCGCCGTAGATGCCCTCGAAGAAGTCCTCCGGCTTGCTCTTCGAGTCCGGCCCGCCGAGCAGGTCGTTGAGCGGGCTGAGCACGCCGGCCGAGACGATCTTGCCGATGTTGTCGTCGCCGACGAAGAAGACGTCGGGCGCGGTCTTGCTGGTGAGCTGGGTGAGCAGCTTGGGGTGGTAGTCCTCGTACTTGGCCACCGGCTCCAGCTTGAGCTTGATGTTCGGGTGACGCTTCTCGAAGTCCTGCATGAACTCCTGGTAGACCTTCACGTCGTCGGCCGAGCCCCAGGTGGACCAGCGGACGGTGACGGGCCCTCCGGCGCTGCTGACGCCGGGGACGTTGCCTCCACCGCTGCCGCTGCACGCGGTCGTCGCGAGGGCGAGGATGCCGATGACGGCAAGCGCACGCTTCATGGTCTTGCTCCTTTGGGGGGTCTTGCAGTTAGGCGAGCCCGCCGCCGTCGACGACGAGGGCGGAACCGGTGATGTAGCTGGCGGCGTCACTCGCCAGGAAGAGCACGGCCTGGGCGATCTCGTCCGGGCTGCCGGAGCGGCCCATCGGCCGGTCGGCGGCGTCGGCCTGGAACGCGGCCCAGTCCTCGTCGAGCTGCCGGGCCTCGTCCCGGAGCATCGGGGTGTCGGTGTCGCCCGGGTTCACGGAGTTCACCCGGATCCCGGCCTTGGCGTGGTCGATCGCGAGCGCCCGCGTCATGTTGACCACGGCGGCCTTGGACGCGCAGTACGAGATCGCGTTCCCGCCGCCCTTGAGCCCCCAGCCGGAACCCGTGTTCACGATCGCGCCACCCTCGGTCATGGCGGGGATCGCGTGCTTGCACATGAGGAACACCGACCGGACGTTGACCGCCATCACCCGGTCCCACTCCTCGACGTCCAGGTCGAGGGCGGTGGTGCGGCGGATGATGCCGGCGTTGTTGAACAGCACGTGCAACCCGCCGAACGTGGAGACGGCGGTCTCGACGACGCGGCGACAGTCCTCGGAGTCGGCCACGTCGGCCCGCACCGCGACGGCCCGCGGCCCGGACGTCTCCTCGACGGTGGCGGCGATCTGCTGGACCGTCGCCTCGGCGCCCGCGCCGTCGATGTCGGCGACCACGACGCGGGCGCCGTGCCTGGCGAAGAGCAGCGCGGTGGCGCGGCCGATGCCCGAGGCACCGCCCGTAACGATCGCGACCTTGCCCTCGAGCGTGTTCATCCGTGGAACTCCTCACTTGCCGCACAAATGCGATAAATCGTGCTTTCGCGATATCCGGTGATCACCTGGACGTGGCCCGCGAGCCTCCTGTCCAGGTCCTCGTCCCCGCTGTCGACCAGCAGCGGACGTCCCCCAAGAGCGGCCAGCTTCTGCTGGCCGGCCAGCACCATCAGCCCCCCGCCGGCGCGCCCGGCGCTCTGTTCGCCGCCGGTTCGCCCGGTGGTGACGGCGTCCATCACCCGGGGCGAGATCTGCTGGTTTCCTCTCCCCATGACGAACCCCTGCCCCCCGATCACTGACAGCACCACAACCGCGTCGTGCCCGTTGACCAGGGTGAACAGCTCGCGCTCCGAAACGTCGCCCGCCACGAGCACGCCTCCGGACGGGTCCACCTCGACGACGTCCACGCCGAGCAGGGTGGTGGCCAGGCCCAGCCTGCGGCCCACCGCGGACGTGGTGGCGCCCGGCCCGAGCACGTACCGCACCCCGGGCCGCATCCTTGCCACGACCTCCCCCACGATCCCCTCGACCGTGCCGGCCGCCGCCGCGGACGCCCCCACCTTCCGCCCCGACAGGGCTCCCCTCGCCACCGGGACGCGCACCGTCCCGTAGAGGCGGGGGCTGACCAGCCCGTGCCGGTACCGCTCCTCGTCGAGATCCACCACCTCGGCCTCGTCCAGCCGCCCCACCCCCGCACCGCCGGCGGGGGAGGTTCTGACGCCGGAGAGGTGGTCGGCGGCGAGGAACCCCGCGGTGGCGGGGCTGAGCGCGAAGCACCCGGAGTACACCTTCACGCCCGCCGGGATCCCCAGCACCGGCGGCGCCTGGTCGCCGAGCGAGCGGAGCGCGTCGAGCACGTCCCGCGCGGTCCCGTCACCCCCGGCGAACAGCAGCAGATCCACCTCGGCCAGCGCGACCACCGCCGCCCGCGTGTCCGCCGCCGTGGTGCCAGTGGTACCAGCGGTCTCGGAAGCCTCCGAGGCGACCAAGCCCGCAAAAGTCCCGGGCGGTCCGTCGGACGCCCGCTGGGCGGACGGCGGGAGACGGACCACCTCGGGGGTGCCGCCCGCGGCGCGGACGCTGTCCTCCCCCATCACCCCCGACACCGTGACAAGGCGGGCACCCGGGCGGCGGGACAGCAGCGTGCGGACGGCCTGCGCCGCACGCTCCCCCGCCCGCGGGATCGCTCCGCGCGTCAGGGCCTCGCGCTGCACGGACGCGCCGTCGCTGCCCTTGAGCCCG